>DAIQNP010000064.1:1642-11065 GCA_036788335.1 Erythrobacter sp. | reverse complement strand
GAGCCGCCCCAGCCTGCTCGATGGCACCGCGCGCTGGCGGGACTTGTCTTCGCGGCTGTCTGGCCGATCGTTGGAATTGTCGCTCATTATCTCTGTCTGTCCATCAGGGTCCCGAACATGCGAAACGGCGCGCCGCCGGGTTGTATCCCGGTGACGCGCCCTTACGCTTTCGAAATCTCCGTGTCGCGCAGATCGTCGCGACAATCAGATCCGCGACTGCGCTCCGCCGCGCATGTAGTTCACGTAGATCGCGTGGATCAGGCCGGGGACGTAGAAGATCAACGTCAGGATCAGGTTGATCCAGAAATCCTTGCCCAGCCCATGCTTGAGCGCGACGCCCAGCGGCGGGACGAGGATGGTGGCAATCAGGATGATCAGTTCGAGCATGAAGAGGCGCTCCCCTTGAATTGGTGTCAGATCGCGCCGGAGCGCAGTGGGTGTCACCCGGCCAACGGCAGCAGGCCAAGCGCGTTCCGTCGATCGGGCGGCGGCGGGACGGACCGGGGCGGGCGCCGGTCTGGCCGATGCTGGCATGGTCGCCAAAGGCAGGAAACCGCCGCCAGACCGCATGGAACCGCTGATGCCGGGAACCGTGTGCCTGCCTCGCGTATTGGGCGCACACATGGACGCATCCCACACGCTCACCCCCGCAGCCCGCGCATTGGGATATGCCGGCCTGCTCCCGCAACTTTTGTGCCTCGGCCTGGTCGCCGGCGGGTATGAATGGCGATATTCGGCGCTGGCCGGCGGCTTTGCCTATGCCGCCGCGATCTTCAGCTTTCTTGGCGGGGTCTGGTGGGGACAGGCGGTGCAGGCCGGACGCGCTGGCGCGGGCGCCTATCTGGTCGCCGTCATGCCCAGCCTGCTGGCAGTGGCGCTGTTCCTGCCGTGGACGCTGGGGTGGGAATGGCCCGGCCCGGCATTGCTCTATCTGGGCGCGTTGATCCTCGCCTCGCCGCTGGTCGACCGCGCACTGGGCTTTTCCGCAGCCGATTTCATGCGCTTGCGGGTTCACCTGTCGGTGGGGCTGGGGGTGCTGACGATCCTGCTCGGCCTGCTCGCGCCGAGCGTGATCTGACGGCGAAGGCGGTTTGCAGGGCGCGGGCTTAGACCCCAGGCGGTGGAACAAGGCCGATGCCTTGCATCAGCACCGCCTGCGCCAGCATAACGACCAGCCAGTGCAGCGCCGCCGAAATGGTTTGGCGCGTTCCCAGCCGATAGGCCATGAAGGTCACCCACAGCACCGGCACTACAAAGCCGATCCAGATCACCACCGCGCTGCCAACCGCCATCACCCATTCGCCCGCCTCGGGCGGCGCAAGGATCAGCGCTCCGGCAAGGATGGCGGCCAGCCAGAATTCGGCCAGCGCCGCCCCGGCGAGCGTCTTCCAGCCTTGCAGCAAGATGTTGGATGCCCGCAGCCAGACCAGACCGATGGCCAGCCCGAGCAAGGCCGCCGCCGCGATCGGCACGGTATTGATAAGGATATAGATCATGCGTCACACCTCTACCGGGCAACGCGCCAACCGGCCCGAAGTGCCGCCGCTGTGTGCGTGACTGGTTTTGCAGCGGGCGGCGGCGTTCCGTCACGCCGACCCACGATCAGCTGGTCCGGCACCGGGCATGGGCGACGGTTCGACGCGGTTTCGGCATTAGTTTCTGGCCCCGCACCATCCGAACGGCTAGACTCTACGTAGTCCTAACAGGTCACGCCATTCTGGCGTTGCTGCTGCGCGCCCGGAATCGATCGGCGCTCTTGGCTACCCCCGGCCCTCGGGCTCACATAAGGAATATCCTATGAAGATCATTCATTTCACCCTCGCTTCGGTTGCTGCGCTCGCGCTGGTGGCCTGTGCCAGCGAAACCCCGGCTGACGATACCGCCGCAGACACCACGGCTGTTGCCGCCGATGCCGATGCCGATGCCGCCGCCACCGGCAACATCGTCGAAGTGGCGCAGGGCAATGACGATTTCTCGACGCTGGTGACCGCCGTGACGGCGGCCGAACTGGGCGAAACCCTGTCGGGCGCCGGACCGTTCACCGTGTTCGCGCCGACCAATGCCGCCTTTGCCAAGCTTCCCGCCGGCACAGTGGAAACGCTGACCACCGATGACACGGACACGCTGAAGGCGATCCTGACCTACCACGTGGTCGAAGGTTCGGTCGATGCCGCAACGCTGACCACCGCGATCACCGAAGCCGGTGAAGCCGGTTACACCATCGAAACCGTCGGCGGCGGCACCCTGACCGCCACCATCGTCGATGGCGGCGTGGTCCTGACCGATGCGGCCGGCAACACCTCGATGGTTACCGCGACCGACGTGGCAGCCTCCAACGGCCTGATCCACGTGATCGATACGGTCCTCATGCCGAGCTAAGACCACTGCCTGACAGTGGATGAAGCAAGAGCGGGCCCCGCAATGGCAGGGTCCGCTCTTTGTTTGTGCAGGTTGCGCGATCAGGCCGCACGATGCGTGAGGATGCGTGGGTCGAACCGTCGTCAGCGACGGACGGCCCCAACCTTGCGTTGAAAAGATTACAAGAGCCGACAAGGAATTCTCATCCGACCCGCTGTCGCTTGACAATGTGCCGCGCCAAGCTGTTGTCCGCCAACCCCTTTTCATCTCCTCGCGCCGTTGGGGTCTGAAGCGCCTGCTTCAGGAGGGCAAGCGTAGGTGCCGATGGATGGAACGTTGCCGTGCGGCGGTGAGTTGGGGTCGCATGGAACACCGCGGCCACATCAGCGAAGCAAAAATGGATGTCGTCACGGCCAGAACCCGGGCAGGCACCCGCGATGCGGCGAAGGCTGCGGTGCCGCTGACAATTCCGGCGCTTGACAGGATTGCCCTGTGCGATGGCAACAAGGGCTACTTTTCGGACCAGTCGCGGGCATCGAACTGGCTGCGCACGGTCGTCAGTGCCACGCCGATTGCCTCGGTCGTGTCCGATCCGCGCCTGCCCGACAACCCGATCATCGCGCTCAATCAGGCCTTTGTCGATCTGACGGGATATGCGCCGCATGAGGTGCTGGACCGGAATTGCCGTTTCCTTTCAGGCAGCCGCACAGAACCCTGGCTGAGCGAGAAGATCCGCGAGGGCGTGCGCGATCACCGTCCGGTGCTGGTCGAAATCCTGAACTACAAAAAATGCGGCGCGCCTTTCCGCAATGCTGTCCTCGTCGCTCCGATCTATGACGAGGAGGACGAGCTGTGCTATTTTCTGGGAAGCCAGATCGAAATCGTCGAAGGCGACCAGTCGATCAGCGAGACCCGGCACCAGCGCGCCGTGACCAGCCTGAAACTGCTGTCCGCGCGCCAGCTTGAGGTGACCCGGCTGGTCGCCCAAGGCCTGCTCAACAAAGAAATCGCCGATGTTCTTGGTCTTTCCGAAAAGACAGTGAAGATGCATCGCGGTCTGGTGATGAAAAAGCTGCATCTGCGCACGCAGGCCGATCTAATCCGGCTTGCGGTCGAAGCCGGTGTCTAATGCGCGGCGCGCGTTCTTTTTTGGCCGGACCTTCATGATTTCATCCTGCGGATGGATACGGACTTTGGTCTAGGGTGGTCCAAGGTCCGTATTTCAGTTTTGGCGCAGGCCCTCCATTTGCAGCGCGTTGCTGCGTGGCCGGTTGTTCGATCCCCCACCCCCATCCGCACCTGGCGGCGCAGTGACTTCAATTCTTCCAAGACCGGACCGCATTGTCCGGCCGGACAAAGGACCACGTCATGGAACAGGCGCTATCGCCCTTTCAATACAGTCTCATCTTCAATGCTTTCTCATTCACGTTCGCCACCATGAGCGCAGCCACGCTGTTTTTGTGGCTGAACCGCAGTCAGGTCTCGGACCGCTACAAGAGCGCCATCACCATCTCCGGGCTGGTCTGCGCCATCGCGGCCTATCACTATCTGCGGATCGGTGAGAGCTGGTCGGGGGCATACCTACTGGAAGACGGCGTGCTTTCGGCAACCGGCTATGCCTTCAACGACGCCTATCGCTACGTCGACTGGTTGCTCACGGTCCCGTTGTTGCTGATCGAACTGGTGCTGGTCATGGGCCTCAGCCGCGCCGAAACCGTCAGCAAGTCGACCAAGCTGGGGCTCGCTGCGGCGTTGATGATCGTCCTCGGCTTCCCCGGCGAAATCGCGGACGACAATGTCACCCGCGCGCTGTGGGGCGCTGCCTCGACAGTGCCGTTCGTCTATATCGTGTATGAACTGTTCCGCGGTCTTGGCTCGGCTATCGAGCAGCAGCACGAAGGGGTGCGCGATCTGATCTCGACGGCACGCCTGCTGACCTTTGCCAGCTGGGGTTTCTACCCGATCGTGTACATGGCGCCCTTTGCCGATATCGCCGGACCCACGGCGGAAACGGTGATCCAGATCGGCTACACGCTGGCGGATCTGGTCGCAAAGGCAGTGGTCGGGATCCTGATCTACATGATTGCGGTGCGCAAGACGAAGATCGAAGCCGAAGCCGAAGCACAACCGGCAGCGACCGCAGCACCTGCGTGATGGAATGATCAAGGGCCACACCAGCCAGGGATTTTGCCTGCCGCCGATCACCCGATCGGCGGCAGGTTTTCCCGTTGTGCAAATGATTGCCGTCGGCGCAGCGCTGACGGCGGGTGCGGCCGCGCCGTTTCTGGATTACGGATTGCTGCAGATCGCCGCTTCACTGGTGTTCCTGCTGGGCGGGCTGCCACATGGCGCGTTCGATATTCATCTGGCCGCCCGCAGGGCCAATCTCGGCCGGGCCAGCCTGGGATTGTTCACCGCCCTCTATCTGGGTCTGTTCGCGGCGATGATTGCGGGCTGGTACGTGGCCCCCGCGCTGACCCTTGCGGTGTTCCTTGCGACCGCCATCGTCCACTTCAGCGAGGACTGGAGCGAACTGCCCGAGCCGCTTTTCCGGCTGGCGCTGGGATTTGCGCCGCTGTGCGCGATCGGTATCGGCCATCTGGACGAGGTCGAGACGATCTTTGCGGCGATGACGGGCGAAGCTGCGGCGCGCGGCTTCATCGGCGTTTTCGTTCTGGTTGCACCGATCACCCTGCTGATTGCGGCAACCGCTCTGTTCGTGCTGGTCAAGGACGGCGACCGCCAGCGTTCCTTCGCCTTTGCCGCTCTGCTGGGCACCCTGTTCATGGTTCCGCCCCTGATCGGCTTTGCGCTGTTTTTCTGCGCTTTTCACACGCCCCGCCATCTTGCCGCCATTCGCGGCGATCTTGCCGATTGGCCGTGGGGTCTGATGCTGGGTATCGGCGGCGCCCTGACGCTGCTTGCGCTGCTGCTTGGCGCGGTGCTTCTGCCCTATGCCTTCAGCGGCGGCGTTCCGAGCGTGGCCACCGCCTTCCAGCTTCTGGCAGCGCTCGCCATGCCGCACCAGAGCGTCGGGCTGTGTCTGAGATTGTTCGGTTCGGGCCGGACCGCGACGGGCAGGGCGCCTGCGTCCGCCCGGGCATGAGCATGATCATTGTCCCGTCCGTTCCCTAACGTTCCAGCCACGCCACCACGTTCGCCGCCGCTCGGATCTGGCGCTTTTCCGGGCTTGCCAGCGCTTGCCGGGCATGGCCGCCGATCCGGCTTGCCGCCCAGTGCAGGTAGGTGCGCCAGAGCGGTGAGGCGAGGCCGCGATCACGCGCAAAGGCCTCGAGCGTCAGCCGATCGGGCGAAGCCAGGTTGGCGATGATGGCCAAGCGCTGTTTCCAGCCGCGCGCCAGCAACCGGGTGCCGAGAGAGAAGATCTTGCGATCGTCGAAATCGGCCAGCGTCATCAGGCAGGCACTTTTGACAAGCGCGTCGGGCGGCATCGCCGGCAGGTCCGGCGGCCAGTCGATGGGCAGCGGGCCTTCGAAAAGTTCGGCCATCCGGAAGGTCAGCACGCAAGCGGACACAGCCGCAATGTCCTGTGCTCGCTGCCAGAATGCGGGCCAGTCGGGCGGATGGGGCGAACGATCCTCGCCTGCAATCGCCCGGTCGACCGCAGAGGCGCGGGACTGGCGGCCTGAATTAAGGGTGTCACTTCTCATGATAGGTCAACCGGGCGCCGTTCCGGCCGTTCCGCCCCTTTCGGTGGAGCGCACGGGCTTTCCGGCAAACCGGCGCGGACGGGCTGCGCTTCTGAGCCCGGCTGGGCTGACAGTCCGACAACCGGAAGCGGCGAAGGTTCTCGCCGCCGGGGCTTTTCTGTTAGACCCGCATCAACAGGGGATCGACCCCCACGAGAGGACTGGCCCATGAAACTTGCCCACAAAGCCCACGTTGCGCTGATTGACGGCGAGAATTTCACGCTGTTTCGCAATAACGGGCAGAGCTTCGAGCCGAGGCTGGTGGAGGTCGACAAGCCTGAACTCGATCCGACCAATTTCAGTGCTGGCGTGCGGCACCAGGATTCGGGCCGCAAGCCGGACAGCACCAATCTTGACGAACTGGCCCACGGTGCAGCGGCGGCAAAATGGCTCAATGCCGCGGCCATCGCCGGAAACATCGATGCGCTGCTGATCATCGCCGATCCCAAGACGCTGGGCGAGATGCGCCAGCACTATCACGTGGAGCTCAAGCAGCGGCTCGTGGGCGAAATCGACAAGACTCTGACCGGCCAGACCACCGACAAGATCGAAGCCGCCATCAGCGCCGCGGAGCAATAGTGTAAGGTCCGGCAACACCGTCCCAAAGACATGGCGCGGCCACCAGTCCGGCTTCAGTTTTCAGATGTGATGACCGGTGTGCCGGCCCGCGGTGCCTCGAATGTCGCCCATTCCGCGTCTCCGGGCACGGTCGGCGGCGGACCGGCAGGACTTTCAACGTCGCTGGTTTCGCGGGCCCGCAAGCGATGCAGATGCACCTTGGCGATCATGTTCGCCGAAATCGGCGCGGTGATGAACAGGAACAGCGAGATCAGCAGTTCGTGTGTGGTCCATTCGCCCAGCTCCAGCTGGAAGTACAGCATGGATGCCACCAGCATCCCTCCCAGCCCGAGCGTGGTCGCCTTGGTCGGCCCGTGCAGCCGCTCCATCAGCGTCGGCAGGCGCACCAGCCCCCAGCTGCCGATCAGCGCGAAGCTGGCACCGAGCACGAGCATCAGGCTGATGAGAATCTCGGCGAAGGGAACGGAACCGATCATTCGATGATGTCCCCCCGCAGCAGGAATTTGCAATAGGCGACCGTGCCGACGAACCCGACCATTGCCAGCAGCAGCGCTGCCTCGAAGAACGAGCCGCTTCCGCCGGCGATGCCGATCAGCAGGATGATCGCGATCGCGTTGATCACCATCGTATCGAGCGCCAGGATGCGGTCTCCCACGCTCGGCCCCTTGAGCAGCCGCCACAGGTTGAAGCCGAGCGCCAAGCCAAGGCAGGCGAAGGCGAAGGTCACGGCGTAGTCAATCATACGAACACCTTCTTCAGCCGGGCTTCGTAGCGGGACTTAATCCGGGCGATTTCCGCCTCCGGGTCAGCGGCGTCAAGCGCGTGGACCAGCAGGTACTTGCCGCAGGCCGACACATCGGTGGAGACGGTTCCCGGGGTCAGGCTGATGGTGCCGGCGAAGACCGTGATCGCCTCGGGCGTGGTCAGCTCCATCGGGATCGTTAGCCAGACTGGCCTGAGATCGCGGTTGCGCTTGAACAGGATGATCGCCGCCACCTCGAAATTGGCGATCACGATATCCCACAGCACCAGCCCCAAATAGCGCAGCCCGGCGAGGTAGTTGACGTGCGGTCGTCCGGGCCAGAACGGGGCGGTGAAGATCGGCAGCAGCAGCCCGACCACGATGCCGAGGAACGCCGCGCCGAAGCTCAGTTCGTTGACCATCAGCACCCATACGACCGCCAGAATGACGGAGAGGCCGGGATGGGGGATCAGGCGGCGCATCATTGCGCCTCCCCCGCGCCCAGCACCGCGCGCACGCTGGCGGCACGGTCGAGCACCTGCACTGCGGCCGCCTCGCCATAGGCGGTGGCCCAGCCCGCGCCGACCGACAGCGCGGCGAGCAGCACGAGCGCGATGATCGGTGCGGCCATAGCGGCGGCCGGGACATGCAGGGGCGGCGCCGTGTGGCCGTTCGCCTCCGCTTCCTTCCAGAACACCGCGCTGCCGGCGCGGGCAAAGCCGACGACCCCGATCAGCGTGGTGGCAAGGATCACCGCCCAGGCCCAGCCCCAGTTGGTGTAGTCCGCAACCGCTTCGAGGATCAGCAGCTTGCCGATGAAGCCGGACAGCGGCGGCAGCCCGGTGGCGGCGATGGCGGCCGCCATGAACAGCAGACCGACCGTCTGCCGCCGGGCAAAGACCGGGCCAGCGGTCGTCTGGTCGGCGCAGCTCGCGCGCCGCCGGGCGACCACGTCCGCCACCAGGAACAGCGCCGCGCCGGCGAGGGTCGAATGGACGAGGTAATACAGCGCCGCGCCCAGCGTATCCGCCTGCCATCCGGCGACCGCGATCAGCAGCGTGCCGGTGGATCCGATCACGGCGTAGGCCGCCTGTTCGGACAGCGTGCGCGCCACGAACACCCCGGCAAAGCCGACGACAGCGGTCACCAGTGCGGCGGGGAACAGATAGGGCGCGGGCGCCCACGCCGCAGCGCCGGCATCGTCGCCGAAGACCTGCGGCACCACCCGGATCAGCGAGTAGACCCCGACCTTGGTCATGATCGCGAACAGCGCCGCCACCGCCGGGGTCGCCACCGCATAGGTGCGCGGCAGCCACAAATGCAGCGGCACCACCGCCGCCTTCAATGCGAACACGCTGACCAGCAGCAGCGCCGCAATCCGCAGCAGGCCCTGATCGTCCGGCCCGATCAGCGCCACCCGCTCGCCCATGTCGGCCATGTTGAGCGTGCCGGTCAGCGCATACAGCAGCCCGAGCGCGACGAGGAACAGCGACGAGCCGACGATGTTGACGATCACGTATTGCACACCGGCCTTCAGCCGCGCCGGGCCCTGCCCATGCAGCATCAGCCCGTAGGACGCGATCAGCAGCACTTCGAAGAACACGAACAGATTGAACAGGTCGCCGGTCAGGAATGCGCCATTGAGCCCCATCAGCTGGAACTGGAACAGCGGGTGGAAATGCCACCCCTTGCGGTCCGCGCCGGTCAGCACCGCGTGCAGCATGGCGATGGCGGCAAGGCAGGCCGCGAGCACCAGCATGATCGCGGACAGCCGGTCGACCACCAGCACGATGCCGAACGGCGCCGGCCAGCCGCCGACCTCGTAGGTGCGGATCGAGCCGTCGCCCGCCGCCACCAGCAGCGCGAGCGCCGCCGCCAGCATCGCGATCGCCGAGACGAAGGAAATCCCGACGCCGAGCATCCGCCGGCGCCGCATCACCAGCAGCGCCAGCGGCGCAGCGAGCGCCGGGATCACGATCGGTGCGATGGCGAGATGCGCGGCAAGGATCACAGCTCGCGGTCCCCATCGGTCTG
>DAIQNP010000064.1:0-1542 GCA_036788335.1 Erythrobacter sp. | reverse complement strand
TAGTCGCTCGCCTCGTACGACAGGATCGGCGGCGCGCCGACCACCAGTCGCCCGGAAGCGAACAGGAACAGGTTCACCGCGTAGGAGAACAAGGTCAGCCCCAGCACCACCTGGAAGGTGCGACCGCGCAAGGCGAGATAGATGCCGCCGGCCACCAGCACGCCGATCGCGCTGGCGACGAGAAATTCGAGCGTCATGGCCGCCGCTCCTGCTTTTCCTCGGCCAGCTGCGCGAGATGCGCGCGGGCGGCGCGCTGGGCGATGTGGCTGAGCTGCGCCAGAGCCAGCAGCACCGCGCCGAACACCACCATGAACACGCCGAGATCGAAGAGCATTGCGGTCGCCAGTTCGAACTCGCCGATCAGCGGCAGCGCAAAATAGTCGAACGCGGTCTCGAGGAAATTGCCGCCGAATACCAGCGCGCCCAGCCCGGTTACCATCGCCAGCAGCACGCCGAAGGCGATCAGGCTGTGCTCGCTGAACCGTCTGCGCGCATCGGTCCAGTCGAACCCGGAGGCGAGATATTGCAGCAGTATCGCGATTCCCACCACCAGCGCGGCGATGAACCCGCCGCCCGGCTGGTTGTGGCCGCGCAGGAAGATATAGATCCCGGCCGACAGCACCAGCGGCAGCAGGATGCGGGTCGACATGACGAACATCACCGGGTGCCGCTCGGGCGAATGCGGCATGTCTTCCTGCCACCGCCGCAGCCGCGCTCCGGCCGCCCCGCGCGAGGTGGTGTCGAGCAGCGCGAAGATCGCCAGCCCGGCGATTCCCAGCACGATGATCTCGCCCAGCGTGTCGAACGCGCGGAAATCGACCAGCGTGACATTGACCACATTGGTGCCGCCGCCGCCCGAATAGCTGTTGGCGAGGTGATAGGCGGAGATCGAATCGTTCGGCTCGCGCGTCAGCATCGCCCACGAGGCACCGCCGACCACCAGCCCGCCGAGGCACGCCAGCGCCCCGTCGCGCCAGCGCCGCGGCGCGCTGGAGAGGGCGGGCGGGGTCTTGGGCAGCAGGTTGAGCGCTAGCAGCAGCAGCAGGATCGTGACCACCTCGACCGAGATCTGCGTCAGCGCCAGATCGGGCGCGGAGAAGTGGACGAAGGCGAGCGCGATCACCAGCCCGATCACGCTGATGTAGATCAGCACCCGGAAGCGCATCTTCTCGTCGTTGACCACCGCGGCCGTGGCGACGATCAGCAGCGCCCAGGCGATGATCGCCACCGGCGAGGCAGGCAGGCCCGGGCGCGTGCCGGTGAAGCTGCCGCCGCCGACGAGTGCGCCCTCGATCATCAGCGCCACCACCACCGCGAAACTGGCGAACAGCATCAGCTGGAGCGAGGGGGTGTGAATCGCCACGATCAGTCGGCGCACCAGCCTGTCGGCGCCCGCCATGCCGCGGTCGAACAGCGCCTTGGCATCAAGCTGGCGCAGCTTTTCATAACGCAGGATCAGTCCCGGCTCGCGCCACAGCAGCACCAGCCCGACGATCACCGCGAAAACGCTCATGCCGAGCGCCATGTTGAGCCCGTGCCACA
>DAIQNP010000063.1:0-11083 GCA_036788335.1 Erythrobacter sp. | reverse complement strand
GCCTGCCGCTGACGGCCTATGCCAATGATCCCAAGCAGGCCGAGGAGATCATCAGGGCGGTCAAGGGTCCGCCGGTGGTGATCAAACTGATCGAGGGCACGCAAGGCATCGGCGTGGTGTTGGCCGAGACCATGAGCAGTGCCAAGTCGGTGATCGAGGCGTTTCGCGGGGCCAACGTCAACATCCTGGTGCAGGAATTCATCAAGGAAGCGGGCGGGACCGACATTCGCGCGCTGGTGGTGGGCGGCAAGGTGGTCGCCGCGATGAAGCGCACCGGCGCGCCGGACGAATTCCGCTCCAACCTCCACCGCGGCGGCTCTGCGCAGGTGATCAAGATCACGCCGGAAGAACGCTCCACCGCCGTACGTGCGGCCAAGCGGATGGGGCTGAACGTCTGCGGGGTCGACATGCTGCGCAGCAATCACGGACCCGTCATCATGGAGGTCAATTCCTCTCCGGGGCTCGAAGGCATCGAAAGCGCGACCGGCAAGGATATCGCCGGGATGATAATCGATTTTATCGCCGCCAATGCGAAGACCGGCGCAACCAAAACCAAGGGTACGGGCTGAAACCTGTCGCTGCGGCCGCCTGACCGGCGGGGCGGGAGGGACGGCAGGCTCAGCCTGCGCGCATCTGCCGGGCAATCCGCGAGGTTTCCTGCTCGAGCGCGGTCAGCTGCTTCAGAAGTCCCGATGCGGCCGCCGCCTGCTGCTGCGCCAGACCATCTGCGGACGAAGCGGCCTGTTCGAGCCCGTTGTTCACGCTTGCCACAGCCCCGATTTCGCTGGCGGCGGCGCGTGCCTGGCTGGCCATCGTGCCGGCCGCGCGGCGATGCTGTTCGATCTGCCAGCTGATCGTCTGAGCGGTCCGGGCGAGATCGGCGATGGAAGCATCGACCGCCTTGAACCCGCGCTCGGCCTCCAACGTGCCTTCGCGCGCGCCCTTGAGGAAGCTCTCGATCGCGCCTGCGGCCGCGCCTGCCTGGGTGGCGAGCGCCTTGACCTCCTGCGCGACGATGCTGAAGCCGCGCCCGGCGGCGCCGGCTCCGGCGGCTTCGATCGCGGCATTGAGCGACAGCAGATTGGTGCGGTTGGCGATGCGGGCGATGGCGCGGGTTGCCTCGCCTGCGGTGTCGGACGGCCCGGCGAGCGCTGAGACCTTTCCGCTGCCGGTGCTGGAGCACTGTGTGGCGTTATCGGCGATCCGGCTCTGGCGGCTGACTTCGGCGGTGATTACGGCGATCCCTCCGGCCAGTTCATCGACCCCGCGGGCCAGCAGGTTGGCGTTTCGTGCGGCGCTCAACGCGCGCGCGCTCGCTTCGCGCGCCTGTTCGCCGGTGCGCCCGGACAGGTCGGCGAGGGCGTCGGCATTCGCCTCAAGTCGGCGGACCGTCTCGCGGCAGGCGAGCACGATGGTGCCGACGGTCTCCTCGATCTCGCGAGTGATCCGGGCCTGTTCGGCGCGGTGGCTTTCGACAAGGCGCGCGCTGGCTTGCGCCTGGGCCTCACGGTCGGCCTCGGCGCGGGCGAGCGCGCCGCGCAGTTCGGCCGCCTGACTGGTGAGCAGTTCGCGCTGTCCGGTGCAATGGTCCGCAGCCTCGGCCAGCGCCCGACCGAGGCGGGCATAGCGGCGCGCGCAGATACCGAACACCAACCCGGCCAGCACCAGCCAGACGAACCGGCTGAAGAAGGCGATGACGCTGCCGCCGACCCCGAGCCCGCTCAGCAGCAGCCCGGCCGCCAGCAGCCACACGCCAACCAGCGCCGGCCACAAGGTGCCGCGCTGCGCTGCCGCAACCTGCCATCGATTCGCATTCGTGCCTGACATGACACCGCTATGCGCGGCGGCGCGTTAGCGGGAGCGGAGCGGAGCGCTGGGTAGTAATGCGGGCTGATCTGTTACCGGAACGGCGGTCCGTTGCCGCCGTCCATTATCGGAAAAGCGGTTCGTTGCCGCTGCCTTTCACCGGAAAGGGGGTTCGTTAAACGCCCGCAGCTTTCGCGAGTGCAGCCGGTCGCCTTCGGCACGCAGCCGGTCGATCGCGGTGATACCGATCTGCAGGTGCGCGGCGATCGCTTCCTCGTAGAACTTGTTGGCCTGTCCCGGCAGCTTGATCTCGCCATGCAGCGGCTTGTCCGAAACGCACAGCAGCGTGCCATAGGGCACCCGGAAGCGGTAGCCCTGCGTGGCGATGGTCGCGCTTTCCATGTCGATCGCAATCGCCCGGCTCTGCGAGAAGCGCTTGGCCGAGGAGGAATAGCGCAGTTCCCAGTTGCGATCGTCGGTGGTCACCACCGTGCCGGTGCGCATCCGCTGCTTCAAGTTGGCGCCCTGCACGCCCGAAACCTCCTCGGCCGCGCCCGCCAGCGCCTGCTGCACCTCGGCGATCGGCGGGATCGGCACTTCGGGGGGGAGCACGGAATCGAGCACGTGATCGTCGCGCAGGTAGGCGTGGGCCAGCACGAAGTCGCCGATCTTCTGGGTCGAGCGCAAGCCTCCGCAATGGCCGATCATCATCCAGGCATGCGGGCGCAGCACCGCAAGGTGATCGCAGATCGTCTTGGCGTTGGAGGGGCCGACGCCGATATTGACCAGCGTGATCCCGCGCCCGTCCTCGCGGATCAGGTGATAGGCGGGCATCTGGTGACGGCGCCAGGCGGTGTCGTTGAGCTGGTCCTGCGCGTGCGGGGTCTGGGCGCGAATGTCGAGCCCGGCCGCTCCGGTCAGCGCGACATAGCCGTCACTGCCGATCTGGTTTGCGCCCCAGTTGACGAACTCATCGACATAGCGGTGATAGTTCGTGAACAGGACAAAGTCCTGAAAATGGCTCACCTCGCTCCCGGTGTAGTGCTTCAGGCGGGCGAGCGAATAGTCGGTGCGCAGGCCGTCGAACAGCGACAGCGGCATGTCCCGCGCCGCGTCGAACTCGATCCCGTCGGCCAGCTCGTCGCCGATCAGCGCAAGGTCGGTCGAGGGGAAATGCGCGGCGATGTCCTGCGGCGCGATCCCGACCATCGCCGCACCGGCCTCTCCATCCAGCACATAGGGGAAGGGAATTTCCTGCCGCGACCGACCGACAGTGACTTCGATGTCATATTCGGCGGCGATCAGTTCAAGCTGTTCGGTCAGGTATTCGGCGAAGCGATCGGGGCGGGTGATGGTGGTCACGTAAGTGCCCGGCATCTCCAGTCGGCCGAAGGCGCGGCTGCGGTCGCGCGGCGCGCCGACCCCGGCATAGCGCAGGGTGATCTGGGGATAGGCATAGCTGCCGTCCTCGCGCTTGCGCTGCGGAGGGAAGGTGCCGTCGCGCCCGAAAGCGATCACGTCGTCGCGCAAGGCGTGCACCGCCTCGTCATAATGCTGCTGCAACTGGGCGAGGATGGTCGGGATATCGATCATGACGGTTGCTGTGCTCCTTTCCTGTTATCGTTCAGCGACAGATGGGCGGCAAGGCCCCTTTGCAAAAAGGGCGCGGAGGTCATGCCGACCGCCGCGCCCAATACTTGATCTTGTGAGTCCCCGCGCAGGCGGGGACCCCATTCGGCCTGAGGCCCCCGCCTGCGCGGGGGCGCGCAACCACTTATTCGTCGTCGCTGTCGCGTTCCTCGAGCAATTCGGCCGGGATTTCTCCGGGTTCGAGGCTGGTGTCGATGCGGGTGGCATCGGCCTGTTCCTCGATCTCGCGCTGTTCGTCCTGGAACATCTGCGCCAGCACGTCCACGCCTTCGCTCTGCAGCTTGGCTTCGTCGTCCGAACGGGCGACATTGGCTTTCACCGTCACGCGAACTTCGGGGTGCAGGGCGATGGTCACATCGTGCATGCCGATGTTCTTGATCGGTGCGCCGAGGATAACCATGCGCTTGTCGATGTCATGGCCCTGATCGGCAAGCCCGGCGACCATGTCGCGCACGCTGACCGAACCATAGAGCTGACCCGCGTTCGATGCGGCGCGGATCAGCACCACTTCAGCGCCGGCAACCTGTTCGCCCAGCTTTTCGGCTTCGCCGCGGCGTTCGGCATTGTCGGCTTCGAGCCGTTCACGGTTGGCTTCGAACACCTTGCGGTTCGCATCATTGGCGCGCAGCGCCTTCTTTTGCGGCAGCAGGAAGTTGCGTGCGTAGCCGTCCTTCACGGTGACAACGTCACCGATCGAACCGAGCTTCTCGATCCGTTCGAGGAGAATGATTTGCATGGGGTCTTCCTCCTACTTCACGATGTACGGAAGCAGGCCGATGTGGCGCGCGCGCTTGATCGCCTTGGCGAGTTCGCGTTGCTTCTTGGCGGAAACGGCGGTGATGCGCGAAGGCACGATCTTGCCACGCTCGGACATGAAGCCCTGCAGCAGGCGCACGTCCTTGTAATCGATCTTGGGGGCATCCTTGGCCGCGAACGGGCAGGACTTGCGGCGGCGGAAAAACGGGCGGGCCATCAGTCGCGCTCCTCACGTTCGACGCGGCGCTTACGCTCACGTTCGTTCTTGCGCATCATCACGCTCGGTCCTTCTTCGTGTTCGTCCACGCGGATGGTGATGTAGCGGATGACGTCTTCGTTGATGCGGGTCTGGCGTTCGAGTTCTGCCACCACCGAGCCGGGGGCTTCGATGTTGAGCAGCACGAAATGCGCCTTGCGGTTGCGCTCGATCTTGTAGGCGAGCGACTTGAGGCCCCAGGTTTCGGTCTTGGTGACCTTGCCGCTGCCGGCCTCGACGATTTCGGTGGCTTGCGCCGCGAGCGCGTCAACCTGAGCCTGGCTCAGATCCTGACGCGCAAGAAAGACGTGCTCGTACAGAGCCATCTTCTTGTCCTTTCACTTCCATGCCGATCGCTGGCTGATCCGTTCCCTGTGAACGGGGCCCCTCCGGCTTTCTTCGATCCATCGCCGGGCGGTTCCCATGCGAAGCGCGGTCCCATACAGCTTCGGTGCGCAATTGCAAGTCTTGCCCTTGGCAAGGCAGACGGGCAGGCGGTCATCTCGCGTTTCGCGATTCTTGCGGGGGGACATACATTGCCGTCAGGTCTGGTTGCGCTGCTCGATGATGTGGCCGTGATTGCACGCGCCGCCTCCGCTTCGATCGACGATATCGCGATGGCCGCCGGCCGGGCCGGGTCCAAGACGGCCGGCGTGGTGATCGACGATGCGGCGGTGACGCCAAGCTATGTCACCGGGCTCAGCCCCGCGCGCGAATTGCCGATCATCTGGAAAATCACGCTCGGCAGCCTGAAGAACAAGCTGCTGTTCCTGCTGCCGGGCGCGATCCTGCTGTCCGAATTCCTTCCGCAGGCGATCATCTGGTTGCTGATCCTGGGCGGAGCCTACTTGAGTTACGAGGGCGCCGAAAAGGTGCTGGAAAAGCTCGGCGCGGCCAAGCACGGCAAGACGCTGGAGGACGCAATCGTCGATCCGGTCGCCTTCGAAAACCAGCGTGTGGCCGGCGCGATCCGCACCGATCTGATCCTTTCGGCGGAGATCATGGCGATCACGCTGGCCGAACTCGATCTCGACGTCTGGTGGGAACGCGGCCTGGCGCTGGCGCTGGTGGCCTTCGTGGTGACGGTGGTGGTCTACGGCACGGTGGCGATCATCGTGAAGCTCGACGACATCGGCCTCCACCTGTCCGGCCGGGCCAGCCGGTTCGAACAGCAGGTTGGCACCTTTCTGGTGCGGATGGTGCCGCACCTGCTGGTGTTCCTGTCGGTGGTCGGGACGGTCGCGATGCTGTGGGTGGGCGGCGGCATCATCGTTCACGCGACGCATGAATTGGGCTGGGACGGGTTGTACGATCTCGCCCACGGCGCGGAGTATGCAGTGGCGGGCGCGACCGGAGCTTTGGGCGGGTTGGCCGGGTGGTTCACTTATGCCGCGTTGTCGGCGGTGGTAGGGCTGGTGCTGGGCGCGGTGATCGCGTTTGTCCTGCACAAGGTGCTGGGTGTGGGCGCAGAGCAAGCCCACTAGCACCGGCCCGTTTTCCTTCAGGCCACCTGCGCCTGCGCCTGCGCCGCCGCAGCGATCACTTCGAGCGGGCGGACGATCAGCGTCACCCGGTCGTGGCCGACCGCCACGTTCAGCACATCGCCTGCGCGCACCGCAACCGGCTCGGGGAAGCTGTGCAGCACCTGCAACCAGCCGCCATCGGTGTAACCGTCGGGATGATTGTCAAAGGTGATGCCCTCGGCGAGGTCGACATGCATCCACTGGACGATGCCCGTGGCGTTGCCGTCGGCCAGCACCTCGATTTCGAGCAGGCGCAGGTCGCTCTGATGCAAGGACCGGGTGAGGTCGATCCGCACCAGCTCGACATCGCCCGACAGGCGCTTCCAGTCGGTCATGGTGCCGTGGATCGGCAGTTTGGGCGCAGCCAGCGCGCCGAAGCGCGACACGTCGAAGCCGGACACCCGATCGACGAAGACGTAATCGGCCAATACCGGACTTTCGACCAGACAGCCGATCGCGGCAGCGGCGCGCGGGATGACGATGGCATCGGGCGCCAGCAGCCGGGCGTGGGCATCCTCGAAGGTGTCGATCACGTGTTCGGTGAGGAGGTCGCTCGAGAGGATCTCGGACACCAGGATATCGGCCCGTGCATCGAGATGAATGCCGACCTGCAACTGGGCAGACGACGCGGTGTGGACGGTGATCCGGTCACCATAGCCATTGTCGGCGATGATCCGGCGCGCCATTGCGGCGATGATCGGGACCATCTCGCAGGCGGTGATCGTCTGCGCTCCGGCGCGCGCGGCCATCATCGACAACAACCCGCTGCCGGTGCCGATATCGAGCACGCGGGCACCGGGTCCCGCTTCGGCCAGCGCGGCGATGATCGCGGCCTCGAAGGCATCGTTGCGGCGCAGATCGTTGAGCATCGGGATATGCCAGAACGGCACCAGTTCGGCGCTCAACCGCCGGATCTGGTGTTCGATATGAATGTTGCCCGGCTGCAAGGCCAGCGCGCGGGTGAATTGTTCCAGCGCCTCGCTCTTGCGCCCGGCATCGGAGAGCATCACCGCAAGGTTGTTCGCGGCGACGGGATTGGCCGCGTCGGCGGCGCAGCTGGCCTGCAGCGCGGTGATGGCGAGCGCGAGGCGCCCGGTGCGGCTGTAGATCAGCCCCTTCTCATGATGAGCCACGGCATGATCGGGCTGAAGCGTAAGCAGCCGGTCCCACAGCATCAGCGCCTCTTCATGCGCGCCGCGCTGGCCGAGAATGCCGGCGAGGATCGGCAGCACTTCGGCTGTGCGGTAACCTTGTTCGATAACCATGCGATAGCGCGGTTCGGCCGCCGCCAGATTGCCCGCCTCCTGAAGCTGCATCGCTTCCTCCAGCATGGTGCGGGCCAAGGCGATGGTGTGCGCGGTATCTGTCATGCTTTCCCCTTTGCGTGCGATCATTCAGCCACCGGGTTATTAACGCGAAGGGTGAAGGAACCGTCCCGCGCAGCTAGGGGAGAGCCACAGGAAGCGTGAGAGAGCCGAGGGGAAGGCTTAAACGAAACGGGCGTTGCGCGTTCTAGCGGCGCACGGCGTCAAGGTCGCGCCCGCAGCGGGAGCAGCGGCGGTTGGGCCAGGGGACCACCAGAAGGCCGCGAAAGAAGGCGTTCTTGCCGCAGCCGGGACAATTGAACCGCAGCATCGGCGTGTTGGCGATGACCAGCGCCACGATTGCTGCGGCAAAGGCGAGGGTGGAATGGCCGTAGAACCGGTCGACACTGGCGACGAACAGGAAGGTGATCCCGAGCATTCCCAGCATCCGCCGGGCGTGACGCGCAGCGCGGGCGTACAAGGTGGGTTCGGGCAAGTTCAGGTCAGGCGGGCGAGTATCGATTGCGCGAACTCCGTCAGCGTGTCGTCGCGCGCGCCCATCACCACGATCCGGTCACCGGGGCGGGCAAGGTCGGCGATCCGCGCGCCGCACTCGTCGCGCGCCGGAAGGTGCTCGGCGCGCCCCCCGGCCTGGTTGATCAGTTCCACGATCCGCTCGCTGCCCTGGCTGCGATCGACCGTGCCGCCGAAATAGACCGGATCGCTGAAGATCGTCACGTCCTCCGGCCCCAATTCCCGCGCGAAAGTGCGGGCCAGATCGTCCCCCATCTGGCGCAAGGGACCATAGCCGTGCGGCTGGAAGAAGGCGATGACCCGCCCGGGCGTCGCCTTCAGTGTGCGCAGGGTGGCCGCGCATTTTTCGGGATTGTGGCCGAAATCGTCGATCACGGTGATGCCGGAAGGGCTGGTGCCGATCAGGTCGAAGCGCCGCGCCAGCCCCTCGAACGAGCGCAGCGCATAGGTCGCGCGCCCGACCTCGATCCCCGCCGCCGCCGCCGCGGCCACCGCCGCCAGCGCGTTCGAAAGGTTGTGCAGGCCCGGCATCGGCACGATCAGCGGAAACACCTCGCGCTTGCGATTGTCGATCAGCGCGGCGCGGATGCCGAATTCGCTGGCATCGATCGAATCGGGTTCGACCGTCAGGTCCGCCTCGCCGTGGCGCAAGCCGAAGGTCACCTTGTCGCGGGCGCGCGGAACCAGGTATCCGGCTTCCGCGCTATCGAGATTGATCGCTGCGCAGCCCGAAGCGGCGAGGAAATTGCCGAACAGGACGCGCAGTTCCTCGATACTCTTGTGGTCGAGGCTGACATTGAGCAGCACGCCGATGGTCGGGCGATACAGCGCGATCGACCCGTCGCTTTCGTCGACTTCGCTGACGAACAGTTCGGGCCGGCCGACCCGCGCGCTGGCGAAGGGAGTTTCGGGCGTGATGAAATTCTTCATCACCGCGCCGTTCATCACCGTGGGATCATAGCCGCATTCGTGCAGGATCCACGCGATCATGCCGGTAACGGTCGACTTGCCCGAAGTACCCGCCACCGCAATCGAATAGCCCGCTTCATTGAACAGGGTGGAAAGCAGTTCAGCCCGGCTCATCCGCGTGCAGCCCAGATCGCGGGCGCGGGCGACTTCGGGCACGGTGTCCTCGATTGCGGCGGAGGCGACGAGAATCTGCTCGGGCGCGGTCACTCCGCGGCCGTCCTGAGGGAACAGGGCGAAGCCGTTCGCGTCCAGCCAGGCGAATTTCTCGGGCGTGCGCCCCTGATCGCGGCTGCGATCCGACCCCGCGACCGGATGGCCGAGCCCGTGCACGATCTGCGCGAGCGGGAGCATGCCCGATCCGCCGATCCCGCAAAAGAAAAAGGGGCGCCCCGCAAGCGTCCCGGTATCGACCCCGTCATCCATAAGGATCATGGTTATTGGCTTGCGCGGGGACTGACAAGCGACATAGGCTAATCGCCATGACGAATATCGCGATCTGCGCCCCGGCGACCCCGATCACGCTCGAGCAAAGCGCCGCGCTCGAAGCGCTGGTGGCAGCGGAATTTCCCGGCCACCGGGTGACCTTCCATGACCAGTGTTTCGAGCGGGCGGGGCATTTTGCCGGCGACGACCTGCGGCGCCTGACCGCGCTGCTCGAATGCGCCAATGATCCGGCCTTCGATGCGGTGTGGTTCGCCAAGGGCGGGTACGGCTCCAACCGCATCGCCGAAGCGGCGGTGGCGCAGATGAATGGCGCGGCGCGGGCCAAGACCTATATCGGCTTTTCCGACTGCGGGTACCTGCTTGCCGCGCTCTACCGGGCGGGGATTGGGCAGAGCGTCCACGGATCGATGCCGGTCAGCGCGCGGTCCGAGGGCGGGCGGGAAGCGGTGCGGTGGGTGCTCAAATGGCTCGGCGGGGACACCAGCGGGGTCGAACCCAGCCTTGACGGCACCACACCTGCAGCCGCCTTCAACCTGATCACGCTCGCCATGATCGCGGGCACGCCGATG
Organism: Erythrobacter sp.; assembly: GCA_036788335.1. Classification (GTDB taxonomy): domain Bacteria; phylum Pseudomonadota; class Alphaproteobacteria; order Sphingomonadales; family Sphingomonadaceae; genus Erythrobacter. Next base: position 1,272 of record DAIQNP010000063.1, on the reverse strand, counting down.
ATGCCCGACCTGACCGGCCACGTGGTCATGGTCGAGGAAGTGTCCGAGCATCTCTATGCGGTCGACCGTCTGTTCTTCCATCTCGCGGGCACGTTACCGCGCATCGCAGGGCTGCGTCTGGGATCGGTCACCGACGTGCCGGAGAACTACGTCGAATTCGGGCAGACCGAGGAGGAGATCGCGCAATTCTGGTGCGCGCGCGCCGGCATCCCCTATCTCGGGCGAGCGCTGATCGGGCATACGGCTGCCAACAGGGTTGTGCCCTTCGGCCTTGCCAGCCCGCCGTCTGCTGCCTAACGCCGCGCGCCTCACACCACAGGGATCCAACATGCGCGCATTCATCTTTCCGGGGCAGGGCAGTCAGAAAATCGGCATGGGCGCCGACCTTGCCCAGGCCAGCGCGGCAGCGCGCGAGGTTTTCGGCGAAGTGGACGAGGCGCTGAAGCAGAACCTGTCGGCGATCATGCGCGATGGGCCGGAGGATGCGCTGACTCTGACTGAAAATGCGCAGCCAGCGATCATGGCCAATGCGATCGCCACCTTGCGCGTGCTGGAGCGCGACTTCGGCGCGGCGTTGACGGTGCATGGGGCCTGCGTTGCGGGCCATTCGCTAGGCGAATATTCGGCCCTGTGCGCGGTCGGGGCATTCAGCCTTGTTGACACCGCCCGCCTGTTGAAGCTGCGCGGGCAGGCGATGCAGTCGGCGGTGCCGGTGGGCGAAGGCGCGATGGCGGCGCTGCTGGGCGCGGATATCGACGCGGCGCAGGCGCTGGCCGATGCGGCTGCGGCCGGGCCGCACGCGGGCGGCGCCACCAGCATCTGCGAAATCGCCAATGACAACGACCCGACCCAAGTGGTGATCTCGGGCCACCGTGAGGCGATCGAGCGGGCGATTGCGCTGGTCAAGGATCACGGGATCAAGCGCGGCGTGCTGCTGCCGGTGTCGGCCCCGTTCCACTGCTCGCTGATGCAGCCCGCCGCCGAGCGCATGGCCGAGGCGCTGGCGCAGACGCCGCCTGCCGCCTTCACCCTGCCGCTCTATGCCAACGTCACCGCCGCGCAGATCACCGATCCCGAGGCGGAGCGCGCGCTGCTGACCCGGCAGGTCACCGGCCGCGTGCGCTGGCGCGAAAGCGTGCTGGCCATGCGCGCCGACGGCGTGGAACATTTCGTCGAACTGGGCGGCAAGGTGCTCGGCCCGATGGTCAGCCGGATCGACCGCGAGGCGCAGGTGACCAGCCTGATGACGATGAGCGATCTTGAGGCGTTTGC
>DAIQNP010000062.1:0-11152 GCA_036788335.1 Erythrobacter sp. | reverse complement strand
AACCGGCCCGACAAGATGAACGCCTATACCCGCACGATGGGGCAGGAGATCATCGCGGCGATGGACGATATCGACGCCGATGACGCGGTGCGCGCGGTGGTCTTTACAGGCAGCGGCGAGCGCGCCTTCTGTGCCGGCGCGGACCTGACGCCCGAGGGCGGCGGACACGTGTTCTCCGATCCGAGCGAGGTCAAGGATCTCTCCGATCCCAAGGTGCGCGACGGCGGGGGGCTGCTGACGCTGCGATTGTTTGAATCGACAAAGCCGCTGATTTCGGCCTGCAACGGAGTCGCCGTGGGCGTGGGCGCGACGATGCAGCTGGCGATGGACATCCGCTTGGCCAGCGAAACCGCGCGTTACGGTTTCGTCTTTGCCCGGCGCGGGATCGTGCCCGAAGCGGCGTCGAGCTGGTTCCTGCCGCGCATCGTCGGCATCAGTCAGGCGCTCGAATGGTGCTACACCGGGCGGGTGTTCGACGCGGCGGAGGCCAAGGCGGGCGGGCTGGTGCGATCGGTCCATGCGCTCGAAGACCTGCTGTTCGCCGCCAAGGCGCTGGCGCGGGAAATCGCCGAGAACACCTCCGCTGTCTCGGTCGCCATGACACGGGCGATGATGTGGCGGCTGGCGAGCGCGGATCACCCGATGGAGGCGCACAAGATTGACAGCCGCGCGATCTACCGGCTGTCGCGCGGGGCGGATGCCAAGGAAGGCATCGCCAGCTTCCTCGACAAGCGCCGTCCGATGTATCCCGGCACGGTCAGCGCCGACATGCCCGATTTCTACCCCTGGTGGGACGAGCGCCCCTATGAGTGATGAAAAAACCGGCAGCACCGCCGGGCAGCTGGCCGGGTTCCTGCCGTACCAGCTTTCGGTTGCCTCCAATGCGGTCAGCAGCCTGATCGCCGAACGCTATCGCAAGCGTTTCGGCCTCCGGATTCCGGAATGGCGGATCATGGCGGTGCTGGGGGATCAGATTGCCGGTCGCGCAGAGGGGGGCGGGGCGATGACCCAGCGCGCGCTGTCGGCGGCGACGCTGATGGACAAGGTCGCGGTCAACCGCGCGGCGCGGGTGCTGGATGAACGCGGGCTGGTGACCCGCGCTGCCAATGCGCGCGACGGGCGGTCCCACCTGATCGCACTGACGGCAGAGGGAAGGGCGGTCCATGCCGAGATCATGCCGCTGGCGCTGGCGACCGAGCGCGAATTGCTCAGCGGCCTCAAGCCGGGCGAGGAAGCGCTGCTGCGCGACCTGCTGGCCCGGTTGCGCAGCAGCGCGGGCCATCTGACCCGCGCTGCCACAGAAAACGACGTTACTTGATCAGCGCGTCGGAGATCGAACAGGCCGCCGGACCGAGAATGACGACGAACAGCGTCGGCAGGATGAACATGATCAGCGGGATGGTCATGATCGCGGGCAGGCGCGCGGCCTTTTCCTCGGCGCGCATCATGCGCTGGTTGCGGAATTCGGCCGACAGCACGCGCAGGGCCGATGCCAGCGGGGTGCCGTAGCGTTCGGTCTGGATCATGGTGGTGACCACGCCCTTCACCGCTTCCAGATTGACCCGGTAGGCCAGGTTGTTGAACGCCATCTTGCGTTCGTTGAGGAAGGAAAGTTCGATCGCGGTCAGCGCGAATTCGTCGCCGAGTTCGGGATAGGCCCGGCCCAGCTCCTTGGCGACGCGGTTGAAGGCGGCGTCCACGGTCAGACCGGCTTCGGCGCAGATCACCAGAAGGTCGAGCGCGTCGGGCAGGCCCTTCTGGATTTCCTTGGTGCGCTTGCCCGCTTTGTTGCTGAGGTAGATTTCCGGGCCCTTGTAGGAGACGAACACGCTGATGGCGAACACGCCCAGCCGCATCATCGGGCTCCAGTCGGGCCAGTATTCGACCCAGTAGATCAGCAGGGCCGCAAGCCCCCCCACCACGATCGGCGCGACGGCCCGCGCCCCGATGATGAGGACCGCCATCTCCTTGTTGCGGTAGCCGGCATGGGCCAGCTTCTGCTGGATGTCCTTGAGCTGGCTGTCCTGCAACACGTTGAAGCGGCCAAGCTGGTCCTTGACCTTGTCGGTGGTCTGGGTGCGGCGGACGAGGCTGGTGCGCTTCTTGGTGGCACCCAGGACGATCCCGGCCTTGAGCTGTTCGCGACGCGCTTCGAGATTCTTGACGCGCTTGGTCATCGGGTCGCGGATGGTGACCGCAGCATAGATCGCCAGCACGATGGCGAAGGCGGCAAGCCCGGCCATCACGGTGCCGACCATGATGACGTCGAAACCGAGCAGCGAGGGTCCAGCGGGTTGATTGATCATGGCTGTGTCCGTCCCGGGTCAGATTTCGAAATTGACCATCTTGGCCATGATGGCGACACCGATGGCCATCCACGCCATCGCACCGAGCCCGGCGACGATCAGCCGGTCTTCGACGAAGAACCCGCCGATGTAATCGGGGTTGATGGTCCAGATCAGACCGAAGACAATGAAAGGCAGCGAGCCGACGATATAGGCCGAAGCCTTGGATTCCGAGCTCATCGCGCGGATCTTGAGCTTCATCTGCGCCCGCTTGCGCAGCACATCGGCAAGGTTGTGCAGCGTTTCGGCCAGGTTGCCCCCGGTTTCGCGCTGGATCGCCAGGGTGATGGTGAAGAAGTTGAACTCCGGAATGCCGAGCCGGTCAGCCGTGTCCTGAAGCGCGTCCTCCATCGTCTTGCCGACCCTGATGCGGTCGACGATGGCCTTGAATTCGACGCCCACCGGACCCGGCACTTCCTGCGCGACCACGCCGAGCGTCTCGGTCACCGGCAGGCCGGAACGCAGGCCGCGCACCAGCAGTTCGATCCCGTCGGGAAACTTGGTGACGAACCCATTGGTGCGCTTGCCGATGAAATAGCCCACGACCAGATGGGGAATGCCTGCGCCCACCGCAGCGCCCACGCCGAGCGACAGCAGCAAGGCGCCGCTCTGGATGAAGATCACCACCGCCACCACCAGCGCCAGGCCGAGCGAGGCATAGATGTATTGCGACACTGTCCAGGATTTGCCGGTGCGGTCGAGGCGCAGCGCCAGCGCTTCGATCCGCGAGGCCGAACCGGCGATGCGATGCGCCCTCGGCTTGCGTGCGGCGATCGCGCGCTTCAGCTGCGATTCCATCTTGGCATCGAGGCTTTCCGAGTGCCGATAACGCAGCGCCTCCAGCCGGCGCTTCTGCGCCTTGGCAACACCAGACCCGGCCACCAGCACGTAGCTCATGACGAGCGCGCCGAAGATCACGCCGGTGATCAGCAGGGTCTGGAAGAAGTCCATCATGTTGTTTCCTGCCTTGTCCCGCCTTGCGGCGGGATTGTCCTCGGTTCGTCCCGGTCAGCGGGCGGGGGATTGTGCCCGCGCCCGCTGTACCGCGTGTCAGCCGACCTGCGCTTCGCTCTTGGCCTTCTTGGCGAGCAGCGATTTCAGATCGAACCCGCCAAGCAGCGACTTCTTTTCCTCGCTGATCGCGGCAAGATCATCTTCGCTGGCACCCATGATCCGTTCGGCCACCTGGCGGATGGCCGCGGTGGCCTTGCTCGACCGGTTGGCATCGACGAACACCTGCCCCAGCTTGGCGGCGTTCGAGGCCGCCTTGATGTCGTAAGGCACCAGAAAATCGATTTTGCGTTCGATCGAGGCTTCGAAATCGCCGCGACTGATCTCCGCAACGCTCGGCTGCACCTTGTTGGCCACGATCATCGGGTGTGCGTGGCTGGCATAGGTCTTGAGCCACGACAGGATCCGGATGGTGTCCCGCGCCGAAGCAAGGGTCAGCTCGCAGGTCAGCAGCACCAGATTCACGTCGGCCAGCAACTGCGGAAAGTTGATCAGCATGTTGCGCGGCAGGTCGATCACCGTCATCTCGAACGCCTGACGGAACTCCTCTTCCAGCTGCACGAAGGCCGAACCATCGGTCATCAGCGGCTGGCTGATCGGCGCCTCTGCCGACAGGATCGACAGGTTGTCATTGGCGCGGATCATGGCGCGTTCGATGAACAGCGGGTCGATCCGGCTCGGGTTTTCGATCGCATCGGTGAGGCCCTGGCCCGGCTCGAGATCGAGCGCGAGCGCGTTGGTGCCGAAGTGGACGTCAAGATCGAGCAGCGCGGTCGGCGCCTTGTGGTGATCGCTGAACAGCCATGCGAGCGAGGTCGCCAGCGTCGAGGCACCGACCCCGCCGCGCGTGCCGACCACGGCCGTCGAAATGTGCCGCTTGGCGGCATCGGCATCGCCCGACTTGGGCGACATGAACACCGCCAGCGCCTGGTTGAGCGCATCATGCACCTGCTGCGGCGACAAGGGCTTGAGCAGATAGTCGTGAATGCCGCTCGACAGCAGGTCGCGGTAGAGGCGCACGTCATTGACCTGACCGATGGCGATCACCACCGTGCCCGGCTCGCACACTTCGGCCAGCGCGTTGATGTCGTTGAGCGGATCGCCGCTTTCCGACAGGTCGACGATCAGGATCGCCGGACTGGCGCTGACGGAGAGCGATTGCACAGCGTTGCGCAGCCCGCCCTTGTTGCACTTTTCCGGCTGCCAGCCGAGTTCGATGACCACCGGCCGCAGCACATCCAGCGCATTGTCATCGCAGATGTAAGCAGCGAAGGGATCGCGATTTCCGGGCAAGCCCGATTTCCAGGGAGCATTCATGGCTTAGTTTTCTCCTCCACCGCCGACGGCTTCCTGAAGCCCGCCAGCCCCTGTCGGGATGCTGTCGCGATAAGTGCTGATCGCCTTGTTGGATGTGGCGATCACGGTCTCGCTCGAACCCTTCTTGCCTTCGATCAGGTCCTGCGGATCGGCCACCATCGCAGCGATGTTGCTGTTGACCGCGCAGCCATAGCCGGGGCTCAGGGCGTTCAGGTAATTGGTGTCGGATTTGGCCGACCAGTCCGGGCAGCCGGGCACCGAAGCGGTCGAACGGGTGATCACCACTCGCGCCTGACCGGGCGGCAAGGCACCCGCAGTGGTCGGCGCGACGCTGGCGATCATCAGGCCATAGCGGCCGGCCAGATCGCGGATCGCGTTCGTCACCGCAGGGTTCTGCGAGGGGTCCTCGATCGCGATCCGGTCGCCGTAGCGCAGATCCATCGTCTCGAACCAGCCGTTAAGGCGCTGCTGTTCGGAGATCGGCAGGCCCGAGGTGCCGGTGTTCACGTCGAGCGTGAAATTGGTCCGCTCCACCACCGGCTGCTTGGTGCTGTAGAGGCTGGTGTTGGTCGCAACACCGCCGCATCCGGCGAGACTCAGGCCCAGCGAAAGGGCAAGGGCGAGAGCGGGCGCGGCGGCCAGCTTTTTGGATCGTGCAGGAAGCATCGTACTCACCTTTCTCGGATTAGAGGCTGAAGCCGGGAGCAGCGGCCTTGGCTTCGCGCTCGGAACTGCGGCCCTTCTTCTCGCTGCGCCGCGGTTCCTGCGGTGCGTTGGGGAGGATCGCGGCCGGATCGACACTGCCGACAGTCGGGTTCGGGGCATCGGGCTGGGCTGCCGTCGGGCCGGGGCGTTCCTCACCCGATACGCCGGAATTGTTCTGGTAGCCCAGCAATTGCTGGAACTCGGTCGCGGAACGATAGCCGTCGGTCGGCAGCTTGATGTCTGCGGCATTGACCGGCTGGACCAGATAGGGCGTGACGATGATCACCAGTTCGGTCTCGCCGCGGCGGAATTCGCGGCTGCGGAACAGGTTGCCGAGGATCGGCACGTCGCCCAGACCCGGTGCCTTGTCGAGCGCGTTCTGCGAGTTGGCGCTCATCAGCCCGGCGATCATGAAGCTCTGGCCGGAGCCCAGTTCGACGGTGGTTTCGGTCCGCCGGGTGGTCAGTGCCGGAACCTGAAAGCCGTTGAGCGTGACCGACCCCTGGGTCGACAGCTCGGACACCTCGGGACGCACCCTCAGCGAGATGCGGCCATTCGACAACACCGTCGGGGTGTAGGCCAGGCTGACACCGAACTGGCGGAACTGGATCGCCACCTGACCGAGGCCCTGCGACACCGGGATCGGGAATTCACCGCCCGCCAGGAAGGTCGCGGTCTCACCCGACAGCGCGGTCAGGTTCGGTTCGGTGATGGTGGTGACCAGACCCATGCGTTCCGACAGATCGAGCGCGCCGAGGGTGTCGATCCCGAACAGGCGGCCGATGCCGGCAAGCGTTGTCGCGCCGGTGGCCTGCGTGACCTGGCTTCCGGGAACCTCGATGAACTGGCCCGGATTGTTGATGTCCGGGATCGTGACCACCACGTCGTTCCCGGTCCCCAGCGCGCTGTTCGGGCGAATGCTGTTGAAGAACCCGCTGCGACCGGATGCGACGCCGAACTGAAATCCGCCCGTTCCGTCGATCTGGGTCAGGTTGCCGCCGATTTCGCGCACCAGACTGCGGCTGACTTCGGCGAACTTCACCTGAAGATTGACCTGCAGCGGCGTGGCGGTCTTGAGGCGGCTGATGACGTTCGCGCCTTCGCCGAGAAAGGCTTCGACGAGCCGTTCGGCTTCGGCTGCATCTTCGGGCGCGTTCACGGTACCGGTCAGCAGCACGGTGTTGGTGCCCATCGTCGACACGCTGACCTTGGCGTCAGGCATCGCCAGCGCCAGCATCTGGTCGACGCTGCCGATGTTCGAGCCGACCCGGATGTTGGCCGAGAAGATGATGTCGCCGCGCTGGTTGCTGGCATAGATGGTGGTCTCGCCGCCAGCCTTGCCGAACACGTAGAGCTGGCGCTGGGACTTGACCTGCACGTCGGCGACGGCGTCGTTGGCGACGAACACGTCGGCCATCGTGCCGGGCACCGTCACCAGTTCGCCGCGGCCGATCGACAGGACGATTTCCTGCGTCGGGCTGACGACCTGCTGGGCGATCGCCACATTGGCGGGCAGCGATGCCAGCGGCAGGCCTGCACAACAGGCCAGCATCAGCCTGGCTTTGAGGTTGCGTGTCATCGATTGGACCCCCCGGGGTTTGCCGGTGTTGATTGCGACCGGAAGCGAATGGATTGGATTGCTGTGCGTCATGGTCATGGTCCTCAGAAGATGACCGTCGAACCGGCAGCCGGTACCGCCTCGCCCGCCCGGCGAAGGCTGCGCGACTGACCGCTGATCACGGCGCTTGCACCCGATTCGACCGGCACTTCGTCGGTCGTCTTGCCACGGGTCACCCGCACGCTCGGACCGCGATAGACCGGCACGTTGTCGACCTTGGCCGACACGCCGGGCGCAGGCGGGGTGTATTGCGGCTGCTGCTGCGAACGGTCGCCCTGCTGCGGCGGCATGGACTTGCGCTGGAAGCGCGACACGTCGCCGCCGGTCGAGAAGGTGGTGCCCTTGTCGATCGGGCGTGCCAGCGCGGCCTTCAGCAGACGTTCTTCCTCATCGGGCGTCGCGCTGTCGGGAATGGCGATCTCGCCGGAGGCAATCGCCCGTTCGAGCTCGGCGTCGTTGTCGGCGATCGAACGCAGCACCAGGCTAAGCGTGCCGATCGTCTGGGCGACGGCGACCTTCTCGGCGATCTTGGGCGTCACTTCGAGCGTCACGGTGCTGAACGCCTCCACGACGGTCTTGCCGTTTTCGTCGGTGGTGGTTTCGGTCGTCTGGTCGGTGGCGAGCACGCGCAGGTTGCGCAGCACGGTTTCGGCTGCCCTGAGCGCAGTGCCTTCGCCTTCGACGGTCTGCGTCAGGACGAGATCGACCCGGTCCCCCGGGAAGACGAAGCCGGCAACGCCGGTCATCGCCGACACGGGCACGGTCACGGCGCGCATCCCCGGCCCCAGCGCAGCGGCGAGGAAGCCGCGATCGCCCGGCGCGACCAGCGAACCTTGCGTGACCGGCTCACCGACGGTGATCGGGAACCGCACCACGGTGCCGAGCAGCTTGTTGAGGTCGGCCTCGCCTTCGATGAAGTAGGCGTCCTGCACCAGTTCCCTGGGCCAGGGCTGAAAACCCAGCGCATCGGCGGTGATGATCGTGCCCGCCGTCAGCGGCCGCTTGGCGACCAGCACCTTGGGGCCGGTCGGCACAGCAGCAGCTTCGGCGACCGGGGCAGTGCCGCCACCGGCGAACATGCTCCGCGCAACAAAGGCGGTCCCGATCGCAATGATCAGCGCACCGAGCAGCAGAACCAGTTTCTTCCTATCCATGGCTGAATTAGCCCCCTCGTATATGCCCTGAAATTGGTTGGCGGGCGGGTATGAGTACGATGCCTAAGGCCCAAGTGGTTAAGATCGGGTTTTCATGCCGGCTGACCGGCAAGCGCGGCAGTCGGCAGGTAGTTGACGGCCAGAACCCACAGCCCGGCAAAGGCAATCGCCACCCCGTAAGGAATAGCCAGCCGTTCCTTCTGCCGCCGGGCCGTGTGCCAGAAGAACATCACGACCGTCAGCACGCCGCCGGCCAGCGCCATCACCACCAACAGTTGCAGGAAGGCCGTCGGCGCGATCCACAGGGCCAGCGCGGTCAGCAGCTTGACATCGCCGCCCCCCATCCAGCCGACCGCGAACAATCCGGCCAGCACCGCGAAGGCGGCGATGGCGACACCGAACTGAAGGGCGATATCGGGCCACAGCGCCAACCCGCCGGCCCACCAGAACAGCGGCGCGGCCAGCGCGATGCCGCCGGTCAGCCAATTGTCGATCTGGCGGCGGCGAATATCGGTGAAGGCTGCGACCAGCAGCGCGATTGCCAAGGCCATCAGCAATCCGTAGTGAAAGGTGTCCATCGCCCCTGTGCCCCTTCGCGGACCGGCGCGCTCATCGTGCCGATCCCGTTCGGGCACAGTGTTAGAGATCATGGCTTACCAAATAGTAACCAAGCCCGGAGGGTCCCGATCAGCGACATGCGCGAAGCCGAAGTGATCGATCGCCGGGCCATCCCGCCAGCGGCACGCGAGACGATCTGGCACGCAGCCGATGGACATGCGCTGCGGCGAATCGACTGGCCCGGATCGGGCGGGTCTGAAAGCGTTGCGCCGCGCGGGTCGATCCTGTTCCTGCCGGGACGCGGGGATCATTACGAAAAATATCTCGAAACGCTCGAACAGTGGCACCGCGCCGGTTGGCGGGTGACTGCGGCCGACTGGCGCGGGCAGGCGGGGTCCGGGCGGCTGGGCCGCGACGCGGTGACCGGCCATATCGAGGATTTCGGCATCTGGATCGACGATCTGGCCCATGTCTGGCCGCAATGGACGGCCCAGACCCCCGGTCCGCATGTGCTGGCGGGCCATTCGATGGGCGGTCATCTGGTGATGCGCGCGCTGATCGACCGGCGGGTCGATCCCGATGCGGTCGTGCTGAGCGCGCCGATGCTCGGGGTCAATGGGCCGCCGCTGCCGCTGTCGCTGCTCCACGCGGTGGCGACGGTGATGAACCGGGTGGGCGAGCCGACCCGTCAGGCATGGAAATGGAGCGAGAAGCCGGGCGAAATGCCGGCCGCACGGGCCAACCTGCTGACCCATGATCCGCAACGCTATGCCGACGAATTGTGGTGGCGCGAACACCGCCCCGGGCTGGTCATGGGCCCTGCCAGCTGGCGCTGGGTCGAACGGGCCTATGCCTCGTGGCGCAGGCTCGAGGTGCCCGGCGCGATGGAAGGGGTGGGCGTGCCGGTGCTGATCCTGTCGACCACCGCCGACAAGCTGGTCAGCCACCCCGCCAATGTCCGCGCCGCGCACCGTCTGCCCAAGGGCGAACTGGTCGCCTTCGGGCAAGAGGCGCACCATGAAATCCTGCGCGAAGTCGATGCCGTCCGCGACCGCGCAATGGCGGCGGTGGCGGAGTTCCTCGACCGGGCGGCACCACGGAAAACGGGCGCTGCATGATTTACGATTTCGCCGTCATCGGCGCAGGCATGGCCGGCGCCGGTATCGCTGCCGAACTGGCACCCCATGCCCGCGTGCTGCTGCTCGAAGCGGAAGATGCGCCCGGCTATCACGCCACCGGGCGCTCGGCGGCATTCTGGGAGGAATGCTATGGCGGGCCGGGCGTGGTGCCGCTGACGCTCGCTTCGGGGCCGTATCTGGCCGACCACGGCTTTCTCACCCCGCGCGGTGCGCTTTATGTCGGGCGCGGGGAGGACCGCGCGGCGATGGATGATTTTGTCGCCACCTTTGCCGGAACCGGCGTGACGATCGAGCGGCTTTCGCCGCAGTCGCTGGCCGACAAGGTGCCGCATATCCGTCCCGACTGGAGCGAGGCGCTGCATCAGCCCGCTTGCGCCGATATCGATGTGGCCGGGCTGCACCAGCATTACCTCGGGCTGACGAAGCGCGGCGGGGTCGCGGTCGCGTGCCGCGCAAGGATCGCGCAGATTGCGCGTGATGACGGCGCATGGACCCTCACCAGCGAAGGCGGGGACACCTGGCAGGCAGCCACGATCGTCAACGCAGCCGGGGCATGGGCGGATCAGGTGGCGGCGCTGGCCGGGGTCCGCCCGATCGGCATTGCGCCCAAGCGCCGCACGGTCGCGGTCCTGCGGGTCGCGCCGGCCGCGCCTGCCGATCTGCCGCTGGTGCTCGACATCAAGGGCGGGTTCTACTTCAAGCCCGATGCGGGCCGCCTGTGGCTCAGCCCGCATGACGAGATTCCGTCCGAGCCCTGCGACGCCGCGCCCGAGGAACTCGATGTCGCGATCGCCATCGACCGGTTTGAGCAGGTCACCGACTGGCGGATCGAAGCGGTCGAGCGGCGCTGGGCGGGCCTGCGCAGCTTCGCGCCCGACCGCTTGCCGGTGTACGGCCCCGATCCGGAAACGCCCGCCTTCGCCTGGTTCGCCGGGCAGGGCGGCTTCGGCATCCAGACCGCGCCGGCGGCTGCGCGGCTGGCGGCGCAATTGCTGCTGGGGCAGGACCGCGATGGCATGACGGCGCGGATCGATCCCGCTGCTTACGCGCCTGCAAGATTTCGTGATCGATAACAGCGCAAACAGCCTAGCCAAGCGGGCCACGATCTGCCACCAAACCGCCGCCGTTTGGTAAACTATGTCAGGAGGGGCGGATGGCGCACAAGTTCGAAATCTACAAGGACAACGCGGGCGAATTCCGGGTCCGGTTCAAGTACAATTCCGAGGTGATGTTCTCGACGCAGGGCTATTCCAGCAAGTCGAGCGCGCAGAACGCGATCGATTCGATCAAGAAGAACGGCCCCGA
>DAIQNP010000061.1:0-11262 GCA_036788335.1 Erythrobacter sp. | reverse complement strand
CCAGCGGGATCATCTCGGCGGTCTATCGCAACACCGGTCAGGGCGGCGCCTATGATCGCTACATCCAGACCGATGCCAGCATCAACCGCGGCAATTCGGGCGGCCCGCTGTTCGACATGCGCGGCAATGTGATCGGCATCAACAACGCGATCTTTTCGCCGTCGGGTGGCAGCGTCGGGATCGGCTTTGCCATTCCGGCCGAAATTGCCGCTCCCATCGTCGAGCAGCTGCGCGCCGGGCGCGCAATCGAGCGCGGCTATCTCGGCGTCCAGCTCCAGCCGATTGACGAGGATATCGCGGCCTCGCTCGGCCTGCCCAAGCGGATCGGTGAACTGGTCCAGACTGTGCAGGACGACAGCCCGGCTTCGCGTGCGGGCCTGCGCCCCGGCGACATTGTCACCAAGGTCAACGATAAGGAAGTGCGCGCCGATCAGACCGTGTCCTTCCTTGTCGCAAATCTCGAACCCGGTGCGACGGTACCGGTCGAAGTGCTGCGCGAAGGCCGGCGAGTTGCCGTCAACGTAACGCTCGGCAAGCGCCCGACGGACGCGGAATTGCAGCAGCAGTCCCAGACCTTCGATCCGGATGCGGAAGAGCCGATGGCACCGGGCACCTCGGACGAAACGATCGAACAGCGGCTCGGTCTGCAAGTGATGGCGATGACCCCGCAGATCGCCCGCTCGCTCGGCGTGGCGTCCGATCTTCAGGGCGTGGTGATCGCCAATGTCGATCCCAACTCCGATGCCGGCCGCAAGGGTCTGCGGCGTGGCGATGTGATCCTGTCGGCCAATTACCAGGATGTCGCCACGGTCGAGGCGCTGCTGGCGCAGGTTCAGGCTGCGAGCACCGAGGGGCGGGAGGCCTTGCTGTTGCGCGTCCAGCGCCGGACCCAGCCGCCCACCTTCGTGCCGGTGCGGCTACGCTGACGCGGTCTGTGCATTGCTGACAAGAAAGGGGCGCCGGATGCATAATCCGGCGCCCCTTTCGTTATGCGCTCATCACTCGTCCGCCGGGCTTCCCGGCGGAGGTCGCGGTATCGGCTGCTGGAGCGGAGGCGAATTGCGGCGCGGCGGCAGCGGCCCCGGCTGTCCCTCGGGCAGCTGGCCGCCGGTCGCCTCCTCGAGAAAGTCCCGACTGGCGGCAGGCGGCGCATCGTCGTCTTCCAGCCGGAACGGATCCGGCATGGCTTCGCGCCGCCCCGGCTCGATCAGATTGCCGTCCTCGTCGATGTAGTAATAATCGTCAGGCTCACCGAACAGCGCTTCCTCGTCGGGTTCGAGCTGCCATTCGGGCAGATCGAGGGTGATGTCGAATTCCTCGACCGGACGGCGCTTGACGGCAAAGCGCATGTAGGCGGCAAAGGCCTGCGCCGGTGCGCGGCCGCCCTGCAGGCCCGGAACCGCCCTGGCATCGTCTCGGCCCATCCACACGCCGGTGGTGATCCCGCTGGAAAAGCCGACGAACCAGCCGTCCTTGTTCGACGAGGTAGTGCCGGTCTTGCCCGCCACCGGCCGCCCGATCTGCGCCGCGCGGCCGGTCCCGGTCTGCACTGCGGCCTGCAACAGGTCGGTCATACCAGCGACCACATATTCGGGGACCAGCGCGTTCGGGCGGGGGGCTTCGCGGCGATAGAGCACGTCCCCGCTGGCCCCCACCACCTTGGTGATGCCATAGGGTTCGACCGCCATTCCCTTGGCCGAGACCGCCGCGAAAGCCCGAGTCATCTCGATCAGCCGTACTTCGGAGGACCCCAGCACCATCGAGGGAAAGGTCGCCACTTCGGACGTGATCCCGAACCGCCGCGCCATCGAAGCGACCGTGCCGAACCCGACTTCATTGCCGAGCTGGGCGGCGACGGTGTTGATCGAATAGGCAAAGGCGGTGCGCAGGTCCGTCTCGCCGACATTGCGCCCGTTCGCATTGCGCGGACTCCACCCGTCGATCGTGACCGGGGTGTCGACCACCTTGTCTTCGGGCGTGTATCCCGCTTCGAGCGCGGCAAGGTAGACGAACAGCTTCCATGACGACCCCGGCTGGCGCATCGCGGCGGTGGCGCGGTTGAAGTTGGTGGCGACATAATCGGTCCCCCCCACCAGCGCGAGGATCGCCCCGTCGCGATCGAGGCTGACCAGCGCGCCCTGGGCGTTACCCGGCGTGTTGGCCTCGATCGCGGTGGTCGCGGCCTGCTGCATCCCGATATCGAGCGTGGTCCACACCTCGATCGGTTCGAAGGTTTCGGGCAGCAGGATGTCGAGCTGCGGCAGCACCCAGTCGGTGAAATAGCGCACCGAATTCTCGCCCGCAGCCTGTTTGAGCTGGACCGCATCGACATCGACCTGCGCTTCGGCGGCGGTGATGTAGCCCTGTTCGTTCATCAGACGCAGCACCACGGTGGCGCGGTCGACTGCGGCCTGCACGTCGGCGGTGGGGGAATAGTGGCTGGGCGCCTTGACGAGGCCCGCGATAATCGCCGCTTCCTCGACACTCAGCTCGGTCGCCGGGTGGCTGAAGAACTTGCGGCTGGCCGAGTCGATCCCATAGGCACCGCCGCCGAAATAGACCTTGTTGAGATAGAGCTCGAGGATCTCCTCCTTGGAGAATTGCCATTCCAGCGCCATCGCCAGCACCGCTTCTCGCGCCTTGCGGTCGAGTGAGCGGTTGTTGTTGAGGAACAGGTTGCGCGCCAGCTGCTGGGTAATGGTCGAGGTCGCGCCCAGCCGCGCATTGTCGCCGCTGATCCACAGCACGACCGCGCGGGTCAGGCCATAGGGATCGATCCCGAAATGCGAATGGAACCGCCGGTCCTCGACCGCGATCATCGCGTTTTTCATGTTCACCGGGATCTCGTCATAGTCGAGCCAATCGCCGAAGCTCGGCCCCAGTTCGACGATCTCGCGCCCGTCTCGCGCGCGCACGACGATGGTCTGGCCGGGCTGGGTCGACCGGAGCGTGTCGTAACTCGGCAGCGACTGCGCGGCGAAACCGACCGCGAACACCAGGAACACCAGCGCGAGCGCCGTCAGCGCTCCGCCCCACTTCAGACCGCGCAGCGTCCAGCGCCGCAGCCGCGAAGGTTCGGCCTTCGGTTCGGTCGGCGCCTCGCTCCGAGGCGGACCCGCCGCACGCTCCGCCGCCGACCGGCGTGAGCCGCGTTCGCCCTTGTTCGCCAAGCGGTCACCCCTTTTCGACATAGCCGGTCTTCAGCCCAATGGTTCGGCCCTTAGCACAGGGCGGCAGGAGAGGGGCCATGCATAGGCAAGTTGTAACCGCGGGTGAACCCGAAGGCCGCGCGCTCTCCCCGGCGCAGACGCCCCGAGGGTGGAGAGGCGCGTCAATCGCTGTCCGGGGTGAAGATCAGTGCGGCCGAGTTGATGCAGTAGCGCAGGCCCCCCTGTTCGGGTGGACCGTCGGGGAAGACATGGCCCAGATGACCGCCGCATTTGCCGCAGCGCACCTCGGTGCGGACCATCCCGTAGGCGGTGTCGCGGTGCTCCTCGATCACCTGCTCGTCTGCCGGGCGGGTGAAGGCGGGCCAGCCGCAGCCGGAGTTGTATTTCGCGGTCGAATAGAACAGCTGCGTCCCGCAGGCGGCGCAATGGTATTCGCCCTCGTCATAAAACTTGTCATACTCGCCGGTGAAGGCCCGTTCCGTCCCCGCCTCGCGCAGGATATGATACTGCAATGGGCTGAGCTTTTCGCGCCATTCGGCATCGGTCAAAACCAGCTTTTCCGTCATTTCCGGCATCCCTGCATATTCTCGTTGCCATCGATATGGTCTGTTGACGCAACGCAACAAGTCTGAAACTCTTCGCTTCAGACCAACGGAGTTGGGGGTCCAAATGCCGACGAAGAATCAACCAAACATCCTTTTGTTGCGCATAGTGAGCATTTTCGCACTGGTTGTCGCTTGCGGTATCCTGCTCGCAGTCGTGATGGGCAAGAGCGAACAAGGTATCGCACCGATTGCGCTGATGCTATTGGTCGCGGGCTTTGCATTGAGTGTTGTTGCATCAGCCAAGGCCAAAGCCGCACCTCGCGAAGAGTAAGCAGCGCTACCCATCCACCAAGGCATAGTGCGGCGGCGGCTTGATCACGTCCATCCGCTCGGTCAACAGCGGACGGAAGCTCGGGCGGCTTTTGAAGACCGCATACCAGCCGCGCGATTGCTCATGCCCGGTCCAGTCGATCCCCCCGAGATAATCCGCGACCGAAATCTGCGCGGCGGCGGCCAAGTCAGCTAGGCTCATGGTCGATCCCGCCACCCACGGGCGGTTGTCGATCAGCCAGTCGAGATAGTCGAGATGCCCGTGCGCCATCTTCATTGCCTCACGCAGCGCCTTGCTGTCGGGCGGCTGGCGCAGCACGATCCGCTTCTTCATGCGTTCGGACATCAGCGGGGCGGTGACATCGGCGTAGAAATTCTCATCGAACAACGCCACCAGCCGGCGGATTTCGGCGCGCTGGGTAGCGGTGCCGTTGATCATCGGGTTGCGGTCGACCGTTTCTTCCAGATATTCGGCAATCGCCCGGCTGTCGGCGATGGCGATGCCCTTTTCCTCGTTGACCATCACCGGAGTGCGCCCGGCCGGGTTCAAGTTGTAGAAATGGTCCGACGCGGCCCACGGATCTTCGCGCACCAGATCGTAAGCGATGTTCTTTTCGCCCATCAGCAGCCGGATCTTGCGGCTGAAGGGGCACAGGGGGAATTGGTAAAGCAACCACATTACGACCGTTCCCATGCCCTATCCCGGCAAGCAAATCCATTGCCTTGCCGCCCCGCGATGCGAGTTATCAGACGCCCGAGGATTCGAGCATGACGAGGCACGACGGCATGATCGTCGCCACCTCGCCGCTGGCGCTCAGCGCGCGCGCCTCGGCCGCCGCGCGTTCGGCGATGGCGGTGCGGTCACTGCCGGTCGCATCCATCAATTGCGCCAGCGCCCGCACGAAGAACTCGCGCCCGCGGGCGCCCAGGTCGGGCCACTGGCGCGCTGCGGCATCGCCGTTCGCCTGTCCGTGCGACACCAACGCAAAGGCGGCGGCGCAGCGCAGCAGCGCGCGGTTTTCCTGCGACAGGACGGCTGCCTGATCGGTTGGCGGAGTGGCGGATGGGGCGACAGTTGCAGGCTGTAGCGCAAGCGCGGCGGCGAGGAGCGGAGTGATCATGAGCATCACCTTATGGTCTGCAACCTGAATGCGACGCTACTGAAATCCGGATTGCCGCCGCCCCTGATCCATCCTAATCGGAAACTGATCCATGAGAGGAGATCGAATCCATGTTCAGTCACGTGATGATCGGCACCAATGATATCGACCGTGCCAAGACGTTCTATGACAAGGTGCTCGGTGTGTTGGGCGCGGGCGAGGCGATGATCAACGAGGCAGCGACCGGCCACAAGCGCCTGTTCTACATGCACGGCGGCGGGATCTTCGCGGTCAGCCAGCCGATCAACGACGAACCGGCGGCCTGCGCCAACGGCTCGACCATCGGCTTTGCCTGCACCAGCCTGGAACAGGTGCAGGCGTTCCACGATGTCGCGGTGGAAGCGGGCGGCACTTCGATCGAAGACCCGCCGGGGCCGCGCGTCGGCGCGATGGGCACGATGAACCTGTCCTATGTGCTCGATCCCGATGGCCACAAGCTGTGCGCCCTGCACCGCGCGGGTTGATTTCACCGGCTTAACTCGAACACCGCGAATTCGGCGCGCCAGTTTGCGGCTGGCGCGCCGATTTGCTGTTCATTGGCGAAGAACCACGCCCGCTCGATTGCTGCGCCCTTCATCCGGGCAAGCTCGCGGAAGTCCTCGACCGTGACGTGGTGGATGTTCTGCGTCTCGTACCAGCTCACTGGCAGCGCGCGGGTGACCGGCATCCGCCCGCCGAGCAGCAACGCGGTGCGGGTGCGCCAGTGCGCGAAATTGGGGAAGGAGACGAACGCCCGCCGCCCGACCCGCAGCAGTTCGTCGAGGATCAGGTCAGGCCGTGTCGCGGTTTGCAAGGTCTGGCTGAGGATCGCGTAATCAAACGCCTTGTCGGGGTAGTTGGCGAGGTCGAGGTTGGCATCGCCCTGCACCACGCTGAGTCCGCGCGACACGCAGCGTTCCACCAGCGCGCCGTCCAGTTCCATGCCCCGCGCGTCGCAGCCGCTGACCGCCTCCAATTCGGCCATCAACGCCCCGTCGCCGCAGCCGATGTCGAGCACCCGGCTGCCTGGCGCGACATGGGCAGCGATGGCGGCGAGGTCCGGCCGCAGGCGGGAAGCGGCGGCGCTCATTCAACGAACCCCTTCACCACCCGGTCGAGCTGATCGTGCTCGAGCAGAAAACTGTCATGCCCATGCGGAGCGCTCAGTTCCACGAAGCTGACCTTGGCACCGGCCGCATTCAGCGCGTGGACCACATGGCGGCTTTCGGCGGTGGGATAGAGCCAGTCGGTATCGAAGCTGACGATGCAGAACCGGGCCTGCGTGCCTGCGAAGGCGTTGGCGAGCTTGCCGCCGTGCTCCTCGGCAATGTCGAAGTAGTCCATCGCGCGGGTGATGTAGAGGTAGGAATTGGCATCGAACCGCCGGGTGAAGCCGCTGCCCTGATAGCGCAGGTAGCTTTCCACCTGGAATTCGGCATCGAAGCCGAAACCCTTGGCCTCACGGTCCTGCAACCGCCGCCCGAACTTCTCGGTCAGCCCGGCTTCGGACAGGTAGGTGATATGCGCCGCCATCCGCGCCACGGCGAGGCCGTTGTCGGGCTTGGCATCGCCCGCGTAGTAATCACCTGCCGCCCATGCCGGATCAGCCATGATCGCCTGCCGCCCGACTTCGTGGAAGGCGATGTTCTGCGCGGAATGGCGCGCGGTGGAAGCAATCACCAGCACCCGCGCGGCACGCTCCGGCCAGTTCGCGGCCAAGCTCAGCGCCTGCATCCCGCCCATCGACCCGCCGACCACGGCGTGCAAGCGCTCGATCCCGAGGCCGTTCAGCAGCGCCACCTGCCCGCGCACCATGTCGCGGATGGTGATGACGGGAAAGCGCATCGCATAGGGCTGGCCGTCGGGTGCGCTAGGGTCTGGGCTGGCCGGGCCGCTCGACCCCATGCAGCTGCCGATGACATTGGCGCAGATCACGAAGTGCCGGTCGGTGTCGATCGGCTTGCCCGGCCCCACCATCCGTTCCCACCATCCCGGCTTGCCAGTGATCGGGTGCGGGCTGGCGAGATACTGATCCCCGGTCAGCGCATGACACACCAGCACCGCGTTGGACCGGTCAGGGGCCAGCGTGCCATAGGTCGCGTAGGCGATCTGCGCATCGTCCAGCACCTGACCGCTGTCGAGCGGCAGGGGGTGAGGGATGGCATAGACAAGCGAAGGGTTCGACAATTGCGCGCCTGACCAAAGAAACAACAGTGCTTCGACATTCGCAGCACGAACGGATTTTTTCGAGGACGGCCCCCATAACCGTTCGCCCTGAGCTTGTCGAAGGGCTGTTTTTCTATAAGCGGGCTTGCGATGAACGCCAGACCGAACCCCAAGCCCTGGATCAGCGCAATCCATGCCTATGTGCCGGGCAAGTCCCAATCGGCCAGCGGCCAGCCGCTGACCAAGCTGTCGGCCAACGAGAACCCGCTGGGCAGCAGTCCGGCAGCGCTCACGGCGCTGGCCGAGGGCCATCACCCGGCCGACTATCCCGATCCCGATGCGCGCGCCCTGCGCGAGGCTATCGCGGCAGTCCACGACCTCGACGCCGACCGGATCGTGTGCGGCACCGGTTCGGGCGAGCTCCTGCACTGCATCGTGCAGGCGCTGGCCGGGCCGGGGGACGAGGTACTGGCCTCGCGCTATTCCTTCTCGCTCTACCCGCTGCTGGCCCGCAAGGTCGGGGCTGAGCCGGTGTTTGCCGAGGACGAGGCCTGCGCCGCCAGCGTCGACAAGCTGCTGGCGGCGGTGACGCCCGCGACCAGGGTCGTGCTGCTCGACAACCCGAACAATCCCGTCGGCAGCTTCCTGGCCCCGTCCGAAGTCGCGCGGCTCCACGCCGGACTGCCATCGGACGTGCTGCTGGTGGTGGACGAGGCCTATGGCGAGTACGTCGACCCCGCGCACCAGCACGCCGGTTTCGACCTCGCCGCCGCGCACGAGAACGTGCTGGTCAGCCGGACCTTCTCCAAAGCCTACGGCCTCGCGGCCGAGCGGGTTGGCTGGGTGACCGGCGCGCCGCACCTGATCGACCTCGTCAACCGGCTGCGCGGTGCGTTCAATGTCACCACCGGCGCACAGAAGGCGGCGCTGGCGGCGCTCGGCGACCAGGCCTTCGTTACCGCCAGCCGCCAGCACAACGCCGCCGAACGCGACCGGCTGGCAGACGCCATCACTGCACTGGGCAACCACGGCATCTCCTCCTCTCCGAGCGCCGCCAACTTCCTCCTTGTGCACTTCGACGGCGACGTGACCGCGGCGCAGGCGCTCGATGCGCTGTCCGACGCCGGATACGCGGTCCGTCATCTGCCCTCCCAGGGCCTGCCCAATGCCCTGCGCATCACCATCGGCAAGACCGCCGACATGACCCGCGTGATCGCCACCCTGCGCACCCTGTGCGGCGAGGCCGCGTGACCATCCGCCGGGTCGCGATCATCGGCCTTGGCCTGCTGGGCGGGTCGATCGGGCTGGCGGTAAAGGCCCGCGGACCCGGCATCGCCACCACCGGGTATGACCGCGACCCCGCCGTGCGCGTCCGGGCAGCCGAGCGCGGGCTGGTCGGCACTGTCTGCGAAACCGCCGCCGCTGCCGTATCCGAGGCCGATCTCGTCATCCTGTGCGTCCCCGTCGGCGCGATGGGCGAGGCGGCGCGCGATCTGGCTCCCGGCCTTGCCCCCCACGCCATCGTCAGCGATGTCGGCTCCTCCAAGGCCGCCGTGGCCGAGGCGCGCGCCGCCGCGCTGCCGGGCGCAACCATCATCCCCGCTCACCCCGTCGCCGGGACCGAGCAGAGCGGGCCGGAGGCGGGCTTTGCCACGCTGTTCGCGGGCCGCTGGTGCATCCTCACGCCGCCGGACGGCGTCGATCCCGCAGCGCTCGAAGCCCTGTCCGGCTTCTGGACGGCGCTTGGCTCCAAGGTCGAACTGATGGACGCCGCCCACCACGATCTCGTGCTCGCCGTCACCAGCCACATCCCGCACCTGATCGCCTATACCATCGTCGGCACCGCCAGCGATCTGGAGAACGTCACCCAATCTGAGGTGATCAAGTACTCCGCCGGGGGCTTCCGCGACTTCACCCGCATCGCCGCCTCCGACCCCGTCATGTGGCGCGACGTGTTCCTCAGCAACCGGGGCGCGGTGCTGGAGATGCTCGGCCGCTTCACCGAGGACCTGACCGCGATGCAGCGCGCGATCCGCTCCAGCGACGGCGAGGCATTGTTCGACCTGTTCACCCGCACCCGCGCGATCCGGCGGCAGGTGATCGAACAGGGCCAGGACGACGAACGTCCCGACTTCGGCCGCGATCACTAGCGGGGTTCGGCCCGCCCGCCCCAGCGGTGTCAGCGGGCTTGTATGAGACACTTGAGACACTGTTCAGAAGCGAAAAAACCGTCCGCCCCGCCGTGGCCGCTCGAGGGCTGGTTTTGCGGACGGCGAAGGCGGTGATGGCGGCAAGTCATGCGGGGATAAGTGACAGGCCGGGCGCGAGTAGGAAAGCGGAGCAGTAGGCCAGCCGCGGGAGGCAAACTCCGCTGACCAGGGCTACGATGGAAAGGTTGCAGTTCGAGTCGTGAGCCCTTGGCAGTCATTTTCCTGCCGTCCCCCCGCGCTTGACACGGGGCTTGGCCAACTCTTCGGCGAAGCTGAAAAAGAACAGCCTGACCCCGTGTCAAGCACGGGACGACGATTGAGTGGACGGCGCCGATCCTCTCGCTGGCAGTCATTCACAAGGGCTCGGTGCGGCCCCGATAACGGACCGACAGTTTATGCGAGGTTTTTGCCAAAAGCAGAAATTCAGCTATCGACCCCAAAGTGGACGATTGGGCTAGGCGCAAAGACGCCAAATAGCAGTCTAAATCTCGCCAACCTTGGGCTTGTTGAGCAACAGTCTGGTGACAAGACGGAGCAGTTCGATTCCTAGGTCAGCCGGGTTGTCGACGGAATGTCTCACGGGGTAGAAGCTATGGGCCGTAAATCCAATTCCGAAGGCAGCGATTTCTATGTCGCCTTCGAGCATCAGTCTTTGCACCACGTCTTCGAGGTGATCGCTTAGAAACTGATTACCGTTCTCGCGGAGTGTGGAATCATCGACAGGAGCGCCATCCGAAAGCACGATCAGAATTCTCCGAGACCGATCAACAGTCCGAAGTCTAGACGCCGCCCACTCAATCGCTTCACCATCGATGTTTTCCTTGGGAAGATCAGGTCTCAGCATCTGCCGATAGACCCAATCCCCTAAACTCACGCGAGTATCATCCGACGCCCGAAATACGACATGAAGAAGGTCGTTTAAGCGGCCAGGATTACGAGGTTTGAAACGCCATTTCCAACGGCGGCGAGATCGACCGCCCTTCCATTGTGAAGTCGTGAAGCCGAGAACCTCGGCAGCTATTTGCAAGGTGCCGAGAAACTCTTGAGTTACATCGGCTGTAGCCGCGCTAAAAAGCATCTTCTGGCCACGCATCGAGCCCGATAGATCGAAAAGCAGCGAAACCACGACGTCTTCTCGCTGATCGGATGACATCTTAGAGCGTATCTGGTCAGCAAGTTCAGTGCTTTCGATTTGAAGCCTTGTCCTCCAAGGCAGAAGACCCGACTGAAGTTCATTCCAAGCTTCTTCTAACTGGTTCTGATCTTTACGCGACAGCTGACCCAGCACTGAATCCAGTTCGGCTGCCGCTACTGTGCGGTCGAACTTTGTCGTATAAATCCGGTAGCTTGGCCCTCCCGGGCGTGGATCGCTCGTCATGGCTGAAGCTTCCGATTTTCTACCTTATCCGTCAACGACGGTTTTCTCGTCATTACGATTGAAAGCCGCCCTTCAGCAAACCACCCATCTGCGGCCATTAGCTGGGCAGATGCTCGATCCCGAAAGCGGTAGGGCGGCTTGGCCCGCCTTCTGAAAAATTCCTGCCGATCAGCAACCGACCCCATTCCCGTCATTAGCAACCCCTCTTCGCTGCTTTTCATTAGAAGCCCCTTGAAGTTGACCCAACGTCAACCGCTAACAAGAGGGCATGAGTGATTCGCTGCCCATTGATGAAGTCGCCCGACGCACCGGCCTGACCTCGCG
>DAIQNP010000060.1:0-11338 GCA_036788335.1 Erythrobacter sp. | reverse complement strand
GCTGGCGCTGTGGCTGCTGATCGATCCGATCTTCACCGCGATGAACGCGCCCGACGATCTGATGCCGCTGATCCGCACTTATATGGTGCCCTATGCTGCGGGCTTCCCGCTGATCCTGCTGATCATGGGCTTCAACGGCGTGCTGCGCGGTCAGGGCGAAGCGCGCAAGACCAGCACGGTCAGCATCGTCTACGCCGCCGCCAATTGGGTGCTCGATCCGCTCTTGATCACCGGCATGTTCGGGATCGAAGGCTTCGGCATGGCGGGCGCGGCCTATGCCACGGTGATCGGCTGGGGGTGCGGGGTGGTGGCCGCCGTGGTGCTGATGCGCAAAACCGAACTGCCGATCGACCTGTCGTTGCTGCGGCATTGCAGCCTGATCGATCCGGCCAAGGCGATCATCCGCGTTGGCCTGCCCGCCGCCTTCTCCAACGCGATCAACCCGCTCGGCCTGTCGATCCTGACGGCGCTGGTCGCCCTCGAAGGCGAAGCGGCGGTCGCGGGGTTTGGCGCGGCGGGCCGACTGCAAAGCTTCGTGATCGTGCCGCTGCTCGGCCTGTCGGCCGCGATTGGCGCGATTGTCGGGCAGAATTGGGGCGCTCGCCGGTATGACCGGGCGCGTGAGGCGGCATTGTATGCGGGGGGCTTTTGCGTGGCGTGGGGCCTGCTGGTGGCGCTGGCGATGATTGCGGCGGGCGAACAATTCGCGTTCCTGTTCACCGACGATCCCGCCGTCGTCGCCGAATTCGCGCTCTATCTGGAAATCGCCGCCTGGGGCTATGCCGGGTTCGGGCTGCTGATCGTCGGCAACGGCATCATGAACGCGGTCGACCGGGCGAGCCATGCGCTTTACCAGTCGATTGCGCGGGTGTTCCTCGTCATGCTGCCCGTCGCGCTGGTGATGCAGCCGACCTGGGGCAGCAGCGCGATCTATGCCGCCGAACTGGCAGCCAACCTGTTTGGCGCGGTGTCGGCGGTGCTGCTGGTGCGGCGAATCTTCGTCCGGACCCCGCCCACCGGATCAGGAAAAGCTGCACGGTAGGCCTTCATTAACCATCGGAGCGCATAGAAGCCCTGACGCAAAAGGGGGCGCGCAACGCCATGGACGACCTGCTGGCCGATTTCATTGCGGAAACACGCGAGATGCTGGAGGCTTCGAGCGGCGAAATCGTCGCCTGGGAAGCCAATCCGGCCGACCGCGCGCGCCTTGATACGATCTTCCGCTTTGTCCACACGGTGAAGGGTAATTGCGGCTTTTTCGATTTCCCCCGCCTCGCGGGGCTGAGCCATGCCGCCGAGGACGCGCTGTCCGATTGCCGCGCCGGTCGCCGCGTGCCCGATCCCCGGCTGGTCTCCGCCGTGCTCGCCATTATCGACCAGATCGCGCAGATGGTCGATGCCATCGAAGCTGGTGAGGCGCTTCCCGAAGGCGACGACGCGCTGCTGATCGCGGCGGTGGCGATGGACTATGAGGATACCGAAGACCTGTCGGCCGCGCTCCACACCCCGGCCAGCGGGCCGACCGAACGCGGCGATGATCCTGCGGCCACCGGACCGCGCCGCGCCGACAGCGCCGGCGCCCAGCGCACCATCCGCCTGCCGGTCGAACTGCTCGACCGGGTGATGAGCGGCGTGTCGGACATGGTGCTGGCCCGCAACGATCTTGCCCACCGGCTGCGGCAGGCCGGCACCCAGCCCACCATCGACGGCCCGTTCGAGCGGCTGACCACCATCCTGTCCGACGTGCGCGACGCGATCACCCGGATGCGGATGCAGCGGATCGAGACCCTGTTCGGCGCGCTGCCCCGGCTGGTGCGCGACCTGTCGGCCGATCTCGGCAAGCAGGTGATGGTCGATCTGGAAGGCGGTGATGTCGAACTCGACCGCGAGATGATCGAGACGATCCGCGATCCCCTGACTCACATCATCCGCAACGCGATCGACCACGGGATCGAGCCTCCCTCCGTCCGCCAGGCCTGCGGCAAGCGGGAGATCGGGCTGCTGTCGGTCGCGGCGCACCAGTCGGGCAACACCATCGCCATCGTGGTCAGCGACGACGGGCGCGGGCTGGACGAGGAACGGATCGCCGCCAAGGCGGTCGCCACCGGGCTGATTTTCCCCGCCGAACGCGCGCACATGGGCCGCGACCGGTTGCTGCAACTGATCTTCGAGCCCGGCTTTTCCACCGCCGAGACCGTCAGCAATGTCTCGGGCCGCGGGGTCGGGCTGGATGTGGTGCGCCAGAACCTGGAACGGGTCGGCGGCACCATCAAGGTATCGAGCCAGAGCGGGGTCGGCACGCTGTTCACGCTGCAGATCCCGCTCACGCTCAGCATCATTGCCGGGCTGACGGTCGAAGTCGGCGAACAGCGCTTCGGCATCCCGCAGGGCTATGTCGAGGAAATCATCCAGGCTTCGGCCAGCGCACTCGACCTGACGCGGCTGGGCGAAACCGCGCTGGTCACCTTCCGCGGCAATCGCGTGCCGTGCCTGATGCTGTCCGAAGTGATGGACGTGCCCTGCACCCGCGCCGCTTCCGGACGGCCGCTGACGCTGGTGCTGCTGCGGCTGGCGAGCGGCGACCTGTTCGCGCTGGCGGTCGACCGTATTCACGCCCACGGCGACCTGGTGGTCAAGCCGCTGGCCCCGGCCGTTATGAAATGCGGGCTCTATGCCGGATCGACCCTGCTCGACGATGGCCAGCCGGTACTGCTGCTCGACATCACCAACATCGCCGCGCGCTATGATCTCGTCTCCGAAACCCGCACCCGCGTGGTCCAGCCTGCCGCCGATGCCGCTGCTGCCGCCGCCGCCGCCCGCGCGATCCCGCGTGCGATGCTGTTCACCGACTTTGCCGGACGGCGTTCGGCAGTCCGGCTTGAACTGGTGCAGCGGATCGAGACCACCCCGCTCAGCGCCGTCGACCGCAGCGGCGCGCGCCCGCGGGTGGTGATCGACGGCGTGATCCTGCCGCTGGTCGGCTTGCCCGACGAACTGCCCCCACTCGACAAGCTGCGGCTGCTGCGCCTGTCCGATGGCGGGTGCGAACTGCTCCACGCCGTGCGCCAGGTCGAAGACGCGATCGAATTGCCGGGCAAGCTCAAGCCGGTCACCGGCGATCCGCTGGTCGAGGCGGTGACGCTGGTCGGAGGCCAGCCGGTGACGCTGATCGACGGGCATGAGCTCTTCGCCCGTCACGGCGAGCCGCCCGAACCTGTCACCCGCCCGTTGTGCCGCCTGCCCGACAGCGAGTGGGCGCGCACCATTCTCGGCCCGCTGGTCCACGCGGCCGGTTACGACATCGCCGCCGCCGACCATGCCGATCCCGACATCCTCACCATCATGGTCGAGGACATGTTCGAAGTCGCCGAGGCGCTCGGCCGCGCGCCGTCCGGGCCGGTGATTCGCCTGCGCGACCAGCCCGACGCCCCGGCAGGCCACCCGGCGATCTATCGCTACGACCGCGAAAGCCTGCTGGAAGCGCTCAATGACGCGCGTCTCGCCGTCCAGACCTCGGGAGCCTCCGCATGAACAAGCTGCTCGTCATGGTCCAGATTGCCGGGCGCCGCTGCGCGCTGTCGGCCAATGACGTCAAATCGGTGATCGAGATCGGCATCGTCACCCCGGTGCCGCGCAGCCCCGATTTCATCACCGGCATCACCGCGCTCCGCAGCCAGACCCTGACCGTGATCGACTGCCGTCTGGCGCTGGGCTTTGCCTCCAGTGCCTGGACCACCGATCACCGTGCGGTGGTGGTGGGCCATGAAGGCCACCCCTTCGCGCTGATGGTCGACGTGATCGAGGACATCACCACCGCCGCCAGCGCGCCGGGACAGGTTCCCGGCGGCTTCGGCCCGGAATGGTCGCGGGTTGCCTCGGGCATGATCGAGACCATGATCGGCCCGGCGCTGCTGATCGATCTGGCCGCGCTGATCGCCGGGCCGGAAACGTCGCGCAGCGAGATCGGGGAAGCGGCTTAATCCAAAACTTACCAACTCACTCTACGTTGGGCGGCACGCTGGCCCGGACCCATACAGGAATTGCCATGAAAACGTGCCTGATCGTCGATGATTCCCGGGTGATCCGGAAGGTTTCGCGGCATATCCTCGAAACCCTCGGCTTTGCCGTGGACGAGGCGGAGAACGGCAAGGCCGCGCTCGATGCCTGCGAGGCGGCGATGCCCGATGTGGTGCTGCTCGACTGGAACATGCCGGTGATGACGGGGATCGAATTCATCATCCACCTGCGCCGCCGGCCCGGCGGCGACCGGCCCAAGGTGGTGTTCTGCACCACCGAAAACGATGTCGCCCATATCCGCGAGGCGATCGAGGCCGGGGCGAACGAATATGTGATGAAACCCTTCGACCACGAAACCCTCCAGATCAAGCTGCAGCTCGTCGGCTTCGCGTGAAACCCGCAAGCCCTCCTGCCGGGCTGGCCGAAGCTGCACGGGCAACCGGCACGGGCGTGAAAGCCGCGCTGCGCCGCACCGCTGCGCGCCCGATCCGGGTGATGATCGTCGACGATTCGCTGACCGTGCGCACGATCTTCCGGCGCATGGTCGAAAGCGATCCGGCGCTGACCACCTGCGGCACCGCCAGCAGCGGCGAACGCGCGATTGCCCAGCTTGCCGCCGAACCGGCCGATGTGGTGCTGCTCGATCTCGAAATGCCGGGCATGGGCGGATTGAAAGCGCTGCCCGCGATCCTCGCCACGGCGCAGCACACGCAGGTGCTGGTGGTCTCCTCGCTGACCACCGACGGGGCCGAACACACGCTCTCGGCGCTTGCAATGGGCGCGGCCGACACCCTGCTCAAACCGCGTCCCGGCGGCTTTACCGAAGATTACCGCGCCCAGCTGATCGGCAAGATCCGGGCCTTGGGCGCGCGTTCGGCCGATCCCGACGCACTGGCACCGGCAGCGACCCTGCCGCCCGCCTTCGCCCGGCCCTTAGGCTTTCCGCGCCGCAACCAGCCGCAGGTGGTCGCCATCGGCGCATCGACCGGGGGCATCCACGCGCTCGGGCTGATGCTGCGGGCGATGAGCCCTGACGTGGCGGTGCCGTTGCTGATCACCCAGCACCTGCCGCCGTCCTTCATCCCGGTGTTCGCGCGGCAGGTCGAAACCGCCTGCGGGCGCCCGGCCGAAATCGCCGAGGACGGTGCCCGCATCCGCCCCGGCCATGTGATGATCGCACCGGGCCACGGTCATCTGACCGTGCGGCGGATCGGCGATCAGCTGGTCGCGCGTATCTCGACCGCTCCCTCCGCCAGCGGTTGCCTGCCCTCGGTCGACCCGATGTTCGAAAGCCTGGTCGCCGCCTGCGACGGCCGGGCGCTCGGCGTGGTGCTGTCGGGCATGGGGCGCGACGGGGTGGAGGGCGCCCGGCTGCTGGTCGCGGCCGGCGGGACGATCTATGCGCAGGACCCGGACAGCAGCGCAGTGTGGGGAATGCCCGGCGCGGTGGCCAAGGCCGGGCTCGCCGCCTTGGTCGACCGGCCCGAGCGGCTGGGCGAGGCCATCAGCGCCAATACGCTCGCGCGGGCATCGCTGCGCTAACCAACAGATTGCGATTCGAGTTCATGGAAGTCAGTGAAGCCTCCCACCAGATCATATCCGACCTCCTGTCGGCGCGGACCGGACAGCAGTTGACCGAAAGCCGCAGATGGCGGGTCGGCACCGCGCTGGCCGGATTGTTCCGTGAACACGGGATCAGCAATGTCGACCAGCTGGTCTGCCTGCTGGCGAGCGAGCCCGGCGAGCCGGGCAGCGCCGGTCTGGCACAGGACGTGGTCGAGGCGTTGCTCAACAACGAAACCTATTTCTTCCGCGACAAACCGACCTTCGACCAACTGCCCGAGGATGTCCTGCCCACGCTTGCCGCCCGCCGCGCAGGCACGCGGCATCTGTCGATCTGGTCGGCGGGCTGTTCGACCGGGCAGGAAGTCTATTCGCTGGCCATGCTGTTTGCCGACCAGATGGAGCGCTGGGGGGGCTGGACCATCGACATTCTCGGCACGGATGTGTCGTGCCGCGCGATCAATGCCGCACGCAGCGGGCTCTACAGCCAGTTCGAAGTCCAGCGCGGGCTTGGGGTGGCGCAGATGCTGCGCCACTTCGACGAGACGACGCGCGGCTGGCAGATCCGCGAGCCGACCCGCCGCCACACCCGGTTCCAGCAGCACAACATCCTCGGGCCTCATCCCGGACGGCAGGCTTTCGACCTGATCCTGTGCCGCAACGTGCTGCTCTATTTCGATCGCGAAACTCGCACCCAGGCCTTCGCCCGGCTCGAAGCGGCGGTGGCGCGCGACGGGTTCCTGATGCTGGGCGCGGGCGAGACCGTGGTCGGCCAGACCGACATTTTCGTGCCCTCCCCGCGCCGCGCCAGCCTTTACGAACCCTTGTCCGGCAGCCTCGCCCGCACCCCGGCCCGCACACCGCAAGTGCCGATCGCCCGCCCGCGCTGACCGATAGGCCCGGCCGGGACGCGACTTGGCGCTTTCCGGGGGGCAGCTTTACGCTTCCTTAGCAGCCGGTCGGTACCGTCCATTCCTGTCGGCCGGAAACAGGTCGCACAGGTCGGGGAAAAGCTCTGGTGTCCGAGACGAACAAGCCGTGGCGCCTGACGCCGTCCGGTCTGGTACTGATCCCGCTGGGCGTCACCGGCACGGTGTTTGCAGGCCTCGCCCTGATGGTGGCAATGAGCGACCGGATCGTCGTCATCGCGCCCACGGCGCTGGTGATCTCGGCGATCCTAGTGGCAGCCGCGACCCTGATCCTGCTGGGCCGCCGGGGCGTGGCCAATGTCCGCGAGCTCGAGAAATACGGGTCCACCGACACGCTGACACGCCTGCCCAACCGCCGCGCCCTGCACGAAGACATCGAACGGCTTTCGCAAGGCAGCGATGAAGTGGCGATCGCGCTGATCGATCTCGACGGCTTCAAGCAGGTCAATGATCATTTCGGCCATGCGGTCGGCGACGGCCTGATCGAACGCTGCGCGCAGATGCTGGCCGAGGTCTGCGGCGATGAAGCGCGCTGTTACCGGCTGGGCGGCGACGAATTTGCCGCCGTCATGTCGGGCCGGGTTGCCGGAACGATCCTCGAAGGCATGTGCCGAACCCTGCTCGAACGGCTCGGCTGCCCGGTGGCGGTGGACCACCGCCAGATCGCGGTCGGAGCTAGCATCGGGCTGGCGCGCAGCACCGCGACCGAGCGCCTGCCCTCATCGGAAATGCTGCGTCGCAGCGATGTCGCGATGTATGCCTCCAAGCGGGGCGGGAAGATGCGTTGCACCTGGTTCAACGAAACCTTCGACCGCCGCCGCGAACGGTTGCGCGAGATCGAGGACGAGATCCGCACCGGGATCGCGGCGGGCGAATTCGAGATCGCCTATCAGCCGCTGGTCGATGCCGACGATGGGCGAATCGTCGCGGTTGAGGCGCTGCTGCGCTGGCAACGCGGCAACCGGCCCCCGCTCGGCCCCAATATCTTCATTCCCGTGGCCGAGGATTCGGGGCTGATCAACCCGCTCGGCCAGTGGGTGCTGCGTCAGGCGGTGTGCGATGCCGGGCGCTGGCCGGGGATCACGCTGTCGGTCAACATCTCGGCGGCGCAGCTGCGCAATCCCGAATTCCCGATCAAGCTGGGCGAAGTGCTGGAGGAGACCGGCTTCGCGCCGAACCGCCTCGAACTCGAAGTGACCGAAACCTGCCTGGTGCTCGATCCGCTGGTGGCTGAACGCACGCTCGATGTGGTGCGGTCGTTTGGGGTCCGGGTGGCCCTGGACGACTTCGGCACGGGCTACGCCTCGATCGGGTTCCTGCGGCGGTTCCGGTTCGAGAAGCTGAAGCTCGACCGCAGCCTGGTCGAACTGGCCGGGCGCGACGAAGGCAGCCGGGCGATGATGCTGTCGAGCATCGCGCTGGCCCGCGCGCTCAACATGGCGGTCACGGCCGAAGGGGTCGAGACCGAGGAACAGGCCGATTTCGTGCAGCTGGCAGGTTGCGACCAGATCCAGGGCTGGCTCTATTACCGCGCCCTGCCTGCCAGCGAGATCGACCGGCTGATCGCCTTGCAGAACGAAACGCCCATGCCCCGGACGATCAGCCAGGTCTGACCTGCTCCATGCGCGAATTCGGTGAGGTTCCTCACCCGAAAAAGCCCTCCGGAAAGCTTTTGGAAAGTATTTTCGTTCAGGAATGCCTCACAACACGCCACGGGGGTTTGCAGCATGAACATGATGAGCGTGAAGGAACAGGGCGAGGAACTGGCCGTGTCCGACTTCGCCCGCGAACTCGGTCCCGAGTTTGAAGCGACCGAAGCGATGTCGCACCCCGCGCCAGCACCCACTGGCATCACCGCGATCCTCGAACGCTTCGAATGGTTCCGCGACCTGCCCCTGTCGGGCAAGATCCGCGCGATTTTCGGCACCTTCTTTGCCACCGGACTGGCGATGACGCTGGTGATGGCGCTCGGACTGACGGTGCTGTGGCAG
This sequence comes from Erythrobacter sp., assembly GCA_036788335.1. Lineage (GTDB taxonomy): Bacteria > Pseudomonadota > Alphaproteobacteria > Sphingomonadales > Sphingomonadaceae > Erythrobacter. The sequence continues at coordinate 2,838 of DAIQNP010000060.1, read as the reverse complement.
CGCTATCAGGAATTCAACACCGTCCAGTCGGCTGTGGTCGCCGCCACCGAACTGCGCGGCAATGCCGGGGAACTGCGCTACTTCACGGCCCGCTTCCTGTTCGAAACCGAACCCGAAGTGCTCGAACGCCAGCGCGAAGCCTATGCCGAGGCCGACGCCAAGATCGCCAGCATTGCCGGGATCGTGGCGGTTCACGCCCCCGAATTGTCACCGCAGATCGACGAGCTGGGCGACGACCTGGGCGATTACGAACGCACCTTCGACGAAACGATAACGGTTCTGCGCAGCGAAGGCCGCAGCGCGCGGGCGGTTGCCCTCGCCCATGACATATCGGCCCAGGGCGACAAGCTGGTCGCGGAAACCCGCAGCTTCGCGGCCGATCTCGCCGCCTATGAAAAGCGGTTCGAAGAACGCGGGATCGACTATTTCTTCAACATGATCATCGTGCTCGTCGCCCTTGCCGCAGTAGCAGGGGCGGTGCTGATGATGGGCCTTGCCTATCTGTCGCGGGACTTCTCACGCAAGATCGGCGAGATCACCCAAGGCATGACCCGGCTCGCCAAGGGAGACCGCAGTTTCGAGATCGCGGGCAATGACCGCAAGGACGAAATCGGCGAGATGCTCCGTGCGCTCGACCTGTTCAAGCGGGCCAGCCTCCAGCTCGAAACCTGGTCGCGCGAACGGACCGAACGGGCCGAGCAAGAAATGCAGCTCCAGCAGGAACGCGAGCGCGAACGCAAGGAAGCCGAAGCCAAGAAAACGGCCTTGCTCGATGACGTAGCACGCCAGCTCGAACGCACCGTGGGCGAAGTGGTGAGCGGCGTCGCCGCCGCCTCCAGCCAGCTCCAGACCACCGCCACCCGCATGGCCACCAGCGCCGAGGAAGCCAGCCGCCGCACCACTGAAGTCGCGCATTCGATGGAAGAAGCCAATTCCGGCGCGACCGCTGCCGCTGCCGCCAGCGATGAATTCGCGCTGTCGATCGGCGAGATCAGCCGTCAGGCCGCCTCCTCGAGCGAGCTGGCCCGGCTCGCCACGGTTGCCACCGGGGAAGCGGACGAAACCATCTCCGCCCTCGCCGCCTCGGCCGAGGAGGTCGGACAGGTGGTGGAACTGATCCAGACCATCGCCCAGCGCACCAACCTGCTCGCCCTCAACGCTTCGATCGAAGCGGCACGTGGCGGCGAGGCCGGTCGCGGCTTCGCGGTAGTGGCCAGCGAGGTCAAGGAACTCGCGATGCAGACCAGCCGCGCTACCGAGAAGGTCGCCGACCAGATCCGCTCGATGCAGAACACCACCGGGGCGAGCGTCAAGGCGCTGCGGGCCATCGCTGGACAGGTCAAAGACCTGGAAGCCACCGCAGTCTCGATCGCCAGCGCGGTCGACCAGCAATCGGCCGCCGGGCGCGATCTGGCGCACAGCATCGATCTTGCCGCGCGCGGGACCGAAAAGGTGGCCGGCCATATCGACGACGTGCGCCAGCTCTCGCTCTCGACCGGTGCGGCCGCCAGCCAGGTGCTCAACAGCGCCAACGAACTCGAAGCCCAGGCCGCACACCTCAATGACCGGGTCCGCAGCTTCCTCGGGCAGGTGCGATCAGGCTAAGGCAGCGCCCTGCGCGGTGCGCGGCACGTTGCGGCGCATCACCGGCTATGATCGGCGGCGCGGTGCGATTAGAGGGGGTGTCATGCCCCCTCCCTTTATCCTGCTTCAGCACATCCTGCCCCAACACGCCCTGTCGCGCCTTGCGGGGAGGCTGGCCGCCAGTCAGCAGCCGTGGACTAGGGATCGCCTGATCCGGCAATTCGTCGCGACCTATGATGTCGACATGACCGACGCCGCCCGCGGGATCGGGCAATTCGCCAGCTTCAACGACTTTTTCACCCGCGAGCTGAAGCCGGGTGCGCGCCCGCTGGCGGACGCTGCGCAGCACATCCTCTCCCCCGCCGATGGCGCGGTGAGCCAAGTGGGCCGGATCACGCAGGGGCGGATATTCCAGGCCAAGGGGCGCGATTTCACTGTCGCTGAGATACTCGGACATGGGGAGGACGCGGCGCAGCGCTTTGAGGGCGGGCGGTTCATCACAATCTACCTCAGCCCGCGTGATTACCACCGCGTCCACATGCCCGCATACGGCAAGCTGCGTTCCACTGCCTACGTCCCCGGCGATCTGTTCTCGGTCAACGCGATGACCGCTGGCGGCGTAGATCGGCTGTTTGCCCGCAACGAACGGCTTGCCTGCCTGTTCGGCGGCCCGGACGGCGAGTTCGCCAGCATCATGGTGGGCGCGATGATCGTGGCCGGTATCGATACGGTCTGGTCGCATCGTTTCACCGGCCACGGGCGCGAGGTGGTGCACGAGGACTTCACCGCAGATGCCTTCCAGCTTGCGGCGGGCGAGGAAATGGGGCGGTTTTACCTCGGTTCAACCGTGGTGCTGCTGTTCGAACCAGGGCGGGTGGCGTGGTGCGATGGGCTGAAGGCAGGTGATCCGGTGCGGATGGGTCAGGCGATCGGGCGGCGGTTGAGCGACCGATAGGTTCCGGTCAGAAGCGTTCGGCCAGTTCCTGCATCTCGGCCACTTCGCGGGCAAAGCGTTGGGAAGCTGGCCCCGGAGCGTGGCGCTCGAAGGCTTCGGCAAGGGCGCCGTAATACCACAGGGTTCCGTCCCTCAGGCCGGTGAAGCGCGCCCACACGTCCAGGCCATGCTGGCGCAGGTCCGCATTGATCGCGCTGGCGTTGTGGGTCTTGTCGGCTAGGCTGACAGCCAGCGAGCGCGCCGGCTTATACCAACGCGCATTGATCATGACCCATGTGCCCACTGGCGCAATCCGATGG
>DAIQNP010000059.1:0-11376 GCA_036788335.1 Erythrobacter sp. | reverse complement strand
ACAACCGCCCGGCTCTAATCCCAGCTGGAGGAAAGCTGGGGGTCACGTCAGTGCCAAACAACTTCTCGCCAGTCCGCAGGCCCCGATGATGATCCAATTCGAATATGGGCAGACCTGGATCGCAGGCGGAGCATTACTCTATCACACGCAGAAAGGCCTAGAGGAAGCAGGATACCGGGTAGGTCGTCTTTATCCCGACCATGTGGATTTCAAGCGTTTCGATTGGCAAGATGAGCATTTCAGGATGGGAAATTACATTGCCGTAAAAGATGGCCCCCTTCTTGGCTTGCTCGCGTGAATTTATGGCTTTTCTACAGTCCAGCCTGGATAGAGTGCTGCTTGAATTCCAACGCCTTGATCTGATACCCTCCCGTCCACGCTATAAAATCATTGAGGGGACAGGGGACACCATAGCGAAGTCAGCATTCTTTGAAGCAGGAATGCGCTTTGTGCCGGGTCGGCCCGAGATCAGTAATCGTCCGTACGTCAATCGCGCCACAGTTGCCTCGGCGCTGTGCATGAACGCCACTGCCAGACGTTGGTCGGTAACGCTGGCATCGAGCGAAGTGCCGGTCATGGTTGGTCTCCGCCTGTTCCTGTCCGAGAGCCGGACCATCGATGCGGCGCGGACGGTCATTGCTGCCGATGCCTGTGCAGTCCGCCGCCCCGAATGCCAACTCCCGGTCCTGCGCCCGCTACAGCGCGAAGAGCAGGACCTGCCAGGGCCGTGTCGCAGCGCGGATCGAGGCCAGCACGCTGGGCGTGAAGATCCGCTACGTCGTCACCTCGCTGACCGAGTGCTCGGCCGAGCACATCTACGACACGCTCTACTGCGCACGCGGACAGGCCGATAACATGATCAAGCTGCACAAGACGCATCTCGCTATTGATCGTACCTCCTGCCGCTCGGCGAACGCCAATCAGATGCGCCTGATCCTCCACACCGCTGCCTACTGGCTGTTGTGGCACATCCAGCAGGCGATGCCCCTGAGAGCCACTCTCGCGCGGCTGAGTTTACCACCTTGCGACTCCTGCGGCTGCTCAAGGTTGCTGCCCGCGTGATGGAAAGCACCACGGGCAGCCGCATCGCGTTCGCCTCGGCCTGTCCGGAGGCCGACTTGCTCCGCGCCATCGTGATCGTGCTTAAGTCTCCTTCGGAAAACGCCCGACAGCATCGTCATGAATAAGAGCGGCTAGACCATAAGCTGAGTTGCTTATATGACTTGGCGCCGGAGCGCGCGGTGGGGGAAATCAGAAAGATCACCCGCGATAGACTGAAATGGAGCAGTTGTGGGCAAGGTCACCAATGTGGCGCAGAGGGTCGCGATTCAATTCCCTCGTGCGGTCAACTGGCTATGGGCGCGGGCCTATCCAATTTTTCGTAAGCCAGAACGATATGATGGGTCAGAATACGAAGCTGGGCTCGAGGAAACGTTCACCTTGATCCACGACGACAATCGTTGGGGTTCTGAAGAGTCGGTCAGTGGTGATGGCAGTTCTCTCAATCAAACGATTATGATTAGGCACGCGCTGCCAAAGATAATCAGAGATTTGGAGCTTACCTCGCTACTCGACGCGCCATGCGGTGATTTTCATTGGATGCAGAACGTTAAGTTTCACTCTGCTGTCACTTATGTAGGGGGAGATATCGTTAAATCCATGGTCGAGAAACTGCAGAACACCTATGGCGACGATCAACGTCGATTTGTCGTGCTAGATATCGTGAACGACAAATTGCCAAGCAGCGATCTCTGGCTCTGTAGAGACGTTCTGTTTCACCTGTCGAACGACGATGTTATTAAGGTCATGCAAAACTTTGTAGCCTCCGAGGTGAAGTATCTATTAACGACAACTTACAATTTCGTCGACCAAAATGAAGACATTACGAGTGGAGGGTTCCGCTTTATTAATCTTAGGAAAGCACCGTTTTACCTGCCTCGCCCTCGCCTCGCGATCGATGACTATCTTGCTCCCGAGCCACCACGCAAGCTTGGCCTTTGGACCCGCGCAGATGTGGAAAGGGCACTAGGGGCCCGTGTCGTACGTTCCAGCCGGGAGATCTGATCGTCTGATTGACAGCTATTGGCCGTAATCTCATGCTCTTGCGATGCGGCGTATAAAGTGCTGGATAGATGCGATGGACAGCCAAGCGGTTGCTGAGGCTATGGTGCGCTTTAAGTCTTTTACGACCTGGCGGTTGCGGCTGAGCCACTCAAAGGTTCGTTCCACCACCCAGCGGCGCGGCAGCACTTCGAAGCCCTTTGCGGTATCGGACCGCTTGATGATTTGTATCCATGCGGTGAAGGACGCGGCCCGATGAAGGTAGCCCCCGATCGCGCTAAAGATAAAACTAGCGCCGCACCGTCGAGACCGGCGGAAAACACGGTGACAATATCCGCCACGGTAACCCACTACGCTGCAGATACAGGATCGCTTCTACTATCCGCCGCAGTGGCCATCTGCGTGGAGGGCACACATGCGAGTGCGGCGGAATGATCGGCTCCAGGCCGGTCCATTCGGCATCGGCCAAACCGGTGTGCAAAGTCAGTTGCGCACGGACATCGTGCCCTCGATTGGCGTGGGCCAATACCGTTGATCGACTTGGTTCGTTGCCCACCCTCGGGAAGCGTAGCTGTGGAATGCAAAATTAGCCACCTAGGCTAATGCCTATCTAACCTGCTTAGATCACCCAACTTGATTTCAGATCAGGCTCTAAGGCACTAACGGGATAGAGCATTTATCAACGCCAGAGCGAAGTGAAGAATAGGCGACACAACCGATGTGCATATTTGCGGGTATCGCTGACGGGTCGAAGCTTCCGGCCCATTCCTTGCTGCGCTGTGTACCCCAAAGATGCATCATAATTTTTTGCTGCTCATTGGGTAGAGGGAGCTCTGCACCATTTGCCTCGTGCACAAGTTCGCCATCAACATACCAGCGTAGGTGTCCGGGCTGCCAATCAAATGCGTAGTGATGGAGCGTCTCAGCGGCATCGAAATCGAGTTTAGCAATATGCGAGCGGGATTTTCCTTCGTAAAAATAGGTGAGGCTCGCTTCCCGTGTGTTCTTCCCTAGGATTTCGACGTCAATTTCGTTCCAGGGACGGCCAAACGGCGGCCCAGTATAGGTGAAAAAACCCGCGACGATACCGCTGCCTCTGGCTGCCTGCATCGTCACCTCATAGTAGCCATGACCATATGTCAGCCGGCTTTGGACCTCTCCTGAGGAATAGGCCTGCGCTCCGCCCGCGCGGCGCTCAAGCAACAATTCCAAGGTTTTGCCGAGCCGGATTTGCGATTTGCGCCAGTCATTGACCATGTAGGGCCCGTTGCTCCAGCCATCAGAAACCGACCAGATTTTTGTGTTTATAGAGCTGAACTTGGTCACAAAAGGTTGGCCGGGCGCGGTGACGAGGCCGGGCAAGGGCGCCCGGGGTTGCACCTCGTCTGGTGCGGGAGAGGAAGACAGGGCCATGGCGCTGACAGCGACGATGCCCAAAGCTGCCAATGGTAAGATAATCTTCACTTCAACGCTCCTTTCCAGCGTATTTGGTTTTCCCGCACTACCCGGTCATGCGGCTTTGGCGCCCCGAAAGCAATGGAGCGCTTGATGCACGAAAATCCTCAACCGCCTATGAGGTTAGGCATATTTGATATATTTATCAGAGATAAAAATTTGTGGCTGCATAAACTTTATAGCTACCTGAAGATTGCCGACTGCTGGCTTATTTGGGGTCAGGCGTGTGCTGACCGAGCGCGCGCAATCATCAGCGTTTCAATCCTGCAAGTCGCCGACAGCGCTATCGAGGCGTTGCGGCCAATGGCCGCGACCGTCATAGACGGGTGACTGGTCGTATCGGAAGGGCACAATGATTTTTTGGGAACGATCATAATGGTGAAATCCGGGCAAATTAGCGTTAAGGCGGAAAGCTAGAAACCGAGTCTGCCAATCTGACAAAATGCGTGCGTGTAGTGTCAGGGGCTTGTCTTTTCAGCCCTGGGGCAGCGATCGGCCGGCAAATGCTGCCACATAAGGAACACCAATTGGTCAGATCGTTACAGTTCCTGACATTGTTTTTTGCAGCGTTGATCATCGGGTCTGCGTCCGTATTGGCCTATTCGGTTGCTGAGGGGCTGAAACCGGTCGATCGGGCCGAATTGGCTGATCTCTACAGCGATCAGTTGCCGCCATTGCCAAGGGTGGGGCGTCCGGGAGAAGTAGAGCCGGAGAAGGAACTGCTTCCGGTAAGTGCGCAAACGGCTCAGGAAATCAACGCGGCCCGGCCTTTCTCAACCGCGATAATCCAGATTGCAGTTCCCTATGCTCATTCTCTGGTGAGCGAAGACGAAGAGCGGGCCGTCGCATGCCTTGCAGCGGCAGCCATCTATGAAGCGGGCGGCGACAGGAGCGACCAGAGTGCGGTCATCCAGGTCGTCCTGAACCGCGTGCGCCATCCCGCATTTACAAGTACAGTCTGCGGCGTTGTTTTTCAGGGGTCAGAGCGGAGCACCGGATGCCAATTCTCGTTTACTTGTGACGGATCAATGCAACGGCGGCGGCCTTCTCCAGCCTCTTGGCGCAACGCTGCCGGACTTGCACGCGCAATGTTGCAGGGACATGTGGACACCCGCGTGGGAATGGCGACCCACTACCACACCGATTGGGTCGTGCCTTATTGGAGTGCGAGCCTTGATAAGGTAACGAGCATAAAGACCCATCTTTTCTTTCGCTGGCCTGGGTTTTGGGGAACGCGCGCAGCCTTTCGTCAAAAGCCTCAGCTTCGCGAACCACTCATTCCGGCGCTTGCGAGCCTGTCTCCGGCGCATGCCAAGGGCACCGCCGACGAAATCATGGCGACCGAAATTGCGGATCAACTGCCAATGGGTCCGCTCGAGGCCGCAGGTCTCACACCATTGCCGGCACCCATCAAAGCCAACGCTGACATGCAGATACGTCGGCTTGCATTTCCGTCAAATGCGGGCGCTGCGAGGTGGGCGATGAATGCCGTGTCCCTGTGCAATGATCAGCAGGTATGCCGTGTGGTAGGTTGGAGTGACCCGGCCAGCGAACCCGCGGTGATGGACCGCGCGAACCTTTCGCAGACGCCGCCCGACTTGGTGTTTATAAAGATATCCCGCAATCGCCAGCAGCAAGCTTATTGGGACTGTAGCAAGTGGGCGCGCGTATCTGGCAGTCAGTGTCTCGGCTCGCCCTCAGAGGTCGGCCGACTGCTCTTCGCGGACTAGACCCTCACGTATGGATAACCTGGCGACGCCTTCCCTCAAGACATACACACGAGAGCTTTCCGCTGGCGTAGGCGCCCGTGTCCACCGCGATGCGGTTTGGGTGCAATTCGACGCTCTCCACGATGGTATGTCCGTGGACGATCACAGCGCCGTGCCAACGCGACGACTGCGTAAACTCATTCCGGATAAAGAGCAGATCCTGCTCCGTTTGCTGCCGCAGCGGCACGCCCGGCCTGATGCCGGCATGTGTGAACAGATAGTCGCCGCTTCGGTGCGTCAAAGGGGCTGTGTTCAGCATCGCAATCAGATGCGCAGGTATCGCGCGGCCGAGACGCTCTCCAAAGTCGAAGCTGTCCTCTTCGGCCTGTGGCGGGGCAACATTAAAATTGGCGAGAAAGGCAAGGCCGCCGTTGGCCAGCCAAATGTCCTGGGCCACTGGGTTGCCAGCCATGCTCTTCAACAAGAGGTCTTCATGGTTGCCGCGCAAAAGGAGCACTTTCGAACGGGTAACAAGCTGATGCGCAAATTCGAGACACTCAGCATTGGCAGGTCCGCGGTCAATCAGGTCGCCGAGGAGCAGAAGGCTGATTTTTTTAAAGGTCTTTGGCGTGGATTCCCAGTGAGCGATAATTTTCTTCATGATCTCCCGAAACAAATCATGGCGCCCATGGATGTCGCCGATTGCATAAATTCGCTCGCCCGGAGCGGTGCTAGGGGTTTCAGGTTGCCTTCGAAACAGAGTTGCCATTTCCCGCCTATGCCAAGGAATCACTCCCATGTCAGGTGATCTGTCTTTCGAAAGGCCCGAGCACGCGACGATTGACGTCAGTTTTGTGGTTGCCTGCTTTAATCCCGGCGAATATCTTGAGCCAGCTGTCCGCTCGGCTCTGGAACAGCTCGATGTCTCGGTTGAAGTGGTGGTCGTCGATGATGGCAGCACAGACGGGAGCCGTGAGATGTTGGCCAGATGGGCGGCAAAGGATCATCGGATCACCTTTCTGACCACCCCCTGCAACGCGGGACCTGGCGGGGCGCGTAATCTTGGGATCTCAGCGATGCGCGGGCGATGGTATGCTGTGCTCGACGCAGACGACCTCATTCTGCCCAAACGAACCAAAACATTGATCAGCTTTGCTGACAGCTATGGCGCCGACATGGTGGCAGACAATCTCTTGCCATTTGGCGAGGGCGTTGTCGAAGCACCTATGTTTGCGATCGCACCGCGCAGCGGTGCACGCCAGCTAACCCTTAAGGATTATTTTGAGCGAACCCGATTGTTCAGTTCGCAGGCAGCCCCAGGCTACCTCAAGCCGATGATCCGTCGGGAGGCAATTGACCGTACCGGTCTGCGCTACAATGCCGCGCTCAGGATCGGCGAGGATGATGAACTTGTTGTCCGGGCGCTCAATGCGAACCTGAGATATGTGGTGTGTGACTATGCTGGGTATCGTTACCGGCGCCATAACAGTTCGATTTCGCACCGGCTATCACTCGCAAATCTGGACCGGATGATGGTCGCCGAGCAAAAAATCGCCGCCTATGTTGCGCCTGCAATTGCGCGTTCTCCAGCCTATCGCGGACGGCTTAAGGCTTTGCAGCGGGGGCATGCGTTCACAAAATCTATCGAAGAACTCAAGGCGGGCGACTACTTCAAAGCAGCTTTGACGCTGGCAAAAAATCCGTCTGCTCTGAGGCTTTACCGAATGCCACTTGCCGCGCGCCTTCAGCGCCTTTCAGCACCGTCAAACCGATTGCCGTAACAGGGTCGGCAACCTATGATTGGTGTGATCAGAACTATGAACGGGTAACCTCTATGTTTCCGACTGACCGCATTGCACGCTTTCTTGCCGCCTTTTTTGTGTGCATCATGATCCCTGCCTGCGCCGGGACCAATGCTGCCCCGGGAACCGCAGCCTATCAGCCAACCGTGTACCGTTTGGCCGCTGGGGACCGCTTGTCGATCACGGTGTTCGGAGAGGAAAGTTTGTCACGCGAATACGCCATCACACCGCAAGGCGATCTCGCGTTCCCTTTGCTGGGCGACATTCCGATTGCAGAGATGACCGTAGCAGATTTGCAGGACGCCCTGCGGGCGGGTCTTGGGGAGGGCTATGTCAATGACCCCCGCGTGACTGTCGAAGTGTTAAACTACCGGCCGTTTTATATCTTGGGCGAAGTGAACAAGTCCGGCGAATTCCCGTTCAGCGATGGCCTGACAGTGGTGCAAGCCGTAGCCCTTGCCGGAGGGTTCACCTATCGCGCCGAGCGGCAGCGTGTTTTTATCGTCCGTTACGGCCAAAACAAAGAAGAGAGCTACGACATCGAGGACGGGCGTCCCGTCTATGTCGCGCCCGGTGATACAATCCGAGTGGGTGAGCGGTATTTCTGACAATGACGGCTACACGCGAGGTTGCACTCGAACCCGATTATCGGTGCAGGCCTGACGCCCAGGGGCGGCTTCTCAGTCGCCAAGATCCGATCATCGACATTGTGCTTGTGGCGGTGCCCTTCGCCGCCCTCCCGTTCAACCTCATTATCGGTCTGCTGACAGTGGTATTGCTCATTGCAACAGTCGCGGCTTTTGGTGTGCTGCGCCATGAGCGCGCGACTTCGAATCCAATATCGAACTGGCCAGGTGAACCTGCTTCCATTATTTTGCGTAGCACTGGTGCTCTTGTTAAAGGCTCCGACGGCATGACCAAGATAGCATCAGTATGACGGCTAAGGATGCGGATAAGCCTGCCGTTGAAGAGCATCGGTTGGACCCCGAGAGCCCGTCCCTTGCGGCTACGAATAATCGGGTAACCGTCTGCATCTGCACCTTCCGCCGACCGGCAATCATCGAGGCTTTGATGAGTGTCGGCGCTCAACGGGATGTGTCTGGCTTACTCGCCGGCGTTGTCGTGATTGATAATGATGAGACTGATGAACTCCGCGATGACATTGTGACACTATCCGCCAACTACCCGTTTGCGCTGCGGTATGTTCATGCGCCAGCAAAAAACATTTCGATCGCCCGCAACGCAGCGCTCGATACTGTCGAAACGCGTTGGCTCGCTTTTATGGATGACGACGAAATTGCGAGCCCCGGATGGCTAGCCGCGCTCGTAATGCAGCGTGATCACATGGAGGTGGTCGTTGGCCGCAGCGTCGCACAATACTCCCGAGGAATGCCAGGCTGGGTGAGGCGGTGTGACTTTCATTCCAATACTATCGGCAAATCTGCGGCGAATGCATATACAAGTAATGTTCTGATAAACGTAGATTTTATTCGCTCGTTAGGCATAAAATTTTTAGAAAAACTCGGGCGCACCGGTGGGGAAGACACAATGTTTTTCCGCCATCTCGAAGAGGCTGGCGCTCGATTTGCCTATGCACCAGAAGCAATAGTCGAAGAGGTTGTTCCGCCAGTACGGGCAAATATGAAATGGGTGATGCGCCGCATGTATCGGGCAGGGCAGACGCACGGCCTCGTCTGCCAACGCTTCACGCCGCCAAAATACCGGGCGCTCTGGATAACTGCGGCAGCCAAGTTGGGGGTGTCAGCCTTGATGGCGCTGCTTACGTTACCGGGTTCTGATTCATCCCGAAAGTGGTTGGCGCGCGCATGCCTTCACGGCGGCGCGCTGCACTTCAGGATCCGCAACGAAATTCTGGAAGAATATGGGTAACGATTTTGGCTGGGGCGGTTGTCGCTAGGATCAGGACCCATTAAATTGCTTGCCCTTGAGGCGATAGGTTGATTGTGCTTTGCACAGCTTCGCTTCCAATAGCAGCACCAAGGAGGTGCTGCCGATGTCCGAGCTGTGGTTGTTGAGCGAGGCGCAGATGCGCCGGATTGAGCCCTATTTTCCCCTGTCGCACGGCATTCCGCGGGTCGATGATCGGCGGATCGTGAGTGGGATCATCTTCGTGATCAGGAACGGATTGCGCTGGCGTGATGCGCCTGGTATCCATGCGGCGGAGGCCGCCTTGCGTGGGTAGGTAACGAGCGCTCTTAAGCGTGCTCTTTAGAGTGTGCTTTGGAGCGGTCGGTGGGGCAGGTGACGGTATTTTCGGGGCCAGAGCGGCGCCGGCGGTGGAACGATGAGGAACGGCTGCAGATTGTGGCCGAGGCATTTGCGCCGGGCGCGCGGGTTGCCGATGTTTGCCGGTGTCATGACGTCTCGTCCGGGTTGATCTACACTTGGCGGCGCAAGTTGCTTGATGCGGGCGTGGCGCAGGAGGTCAGCGCGCACGAGGCGTTGCCCGCGCCACTGTTCGCCGAAGCGGTGTTGGAAGAGGATCTCGCGCCGGCCGCCACCGGTGCCGAGCACCCGGCGCTGATCATCGACCTGCCGCGCGGCAAGCGTGTGAGCGTTTTCGCCGCGTCATCGCCGGCGCTGGTCGCTGCCGCTCTGAAGGCTCTGCGATGATCCCTTCCGGCGCCCGGGTGTGGATCGCGCTGGGCCACACGGATATGCGCAAGGGCATGCAGGGCCTCGCGCTGCTGGTGCAGCAAGGGCTCAAGCGTAATCCTCACGGCGGCGATCTGTTTGTATTCCGCGGCCGCGCTGGCTCGCTGATCAAGATCATCTGGCACGACGGGATCGGCATGTCGCTCTACGCCAAGCGGATCGAGAAGGGGCGGTTTGTGTGGCCTTCAGCAGCGGAGGGAACAGTGTCGCTGACCCCGTCGCAACTGGCCTGCCTGCTCGAGGGTATCGACTGGCGCAACCCGCAGTATACGTGGCGGCCGCAGAGCGCAGGATAATCGACGCAAGGCGGGCATTTTGCCCTTGCAGCGGGGCATCGCGCATGATTCACTCTGGTTCATGGAAGCCGTCATTTCGCCCCTTCCGGACGACGTCGATGCGCTCAAGGCGCTGGTGGCGACGATGGCCCGCAGAGCCGAGGAGGCCGAGCAGAACGCCGCCGCTGCTACGGCCGAGCTCGCCAACGCCATGGCCCACCAGAGCGCCATCGAGGCGCTGATTGCCCATCTCAAGCTGCAGATCGCCAAGCTGAAGCGCGAGCAGTATGGCCCCAGCGCCGAACGCAGCCGCCGCCTGCTCGACCAGATGGAGCTGCAACTCGAAGAGCTCGAGGCTGACGCGGCCGAAGACGACCTAATCGCTGAGGAAGCGGCAGCAAAGACCACCACGGTCACTGCGTTCGAACGCAAGCGCCCGGCAAGGAAGCCGTTCCCCGATCATCTGCCGCGCGAGCGCGTCGTGGTTCCTGCCCCCTGTTCCTGCCCGGCCTGCGGCGGGGATCGGCTCTCCAAGCTCGGCGAAGACGTCACCGAGACCCTCGAGGTCGTTCCGCGCTCCTGGAAGGTGATCCAGACGGTGCGCGAGAAGTTCTCGTGCCGGGACTGCGAGAAGATCGCTCAGGCACCCGCTCCCTTCCACGTTGTGCCGCGCGGATGGGCCGGACCCAGCTTCCTCGCCATGCTCCTGTTCGAGAAGTACGGGCAACACCAACCGCTCAACCGTCAGGCCGAGCGGTTCGCCCGTGAAGGCGTGCCGCTCAGTCTCTCGACCCTGGCCGATCAGGTCGGGGCTGCTGCCCACGCGCTGATGCCGATCTACAAGCTGATCGAGGCGCACGTTCTGGCTGCCACCCGGATCCATGGCGACGATACCACCGTGCCGGTCATGGCCAAGGGCAAGACCGATGTGGCGCGATTATGGGTCTACGTTCGCGATGATCGCCCGTTCGCCGGGTCCGATCCACCGGCCGCGCTGTTCCATTACTCGCGTGACCGGCGCGGCGAGCACCCGCAGACCCATCTCGCGGCATGGTCCGGCATCCTGCAGGCCGATGCCTATGGCGGATACAACGATCTTTATCGCGAAGGCCGCGACCCCGGTCCCGTGCTCGAGGCTGGCTGCTTTGCCCATGCGCGGCGCAAGTACTTCGAGCTTGCCGATGTCGTAAGCTCGGCCCGCAAGAAGAGCCGCGGCCAGCGCGCCGCCATGATCTATCCGATCGCGCTCGAAGCCGTGCAGCGCCTCGATGCCCTGTTCGACATCGAGCGCGGCATCATCGGTAAGACCCCCGCCGAGCGGCTTGCCACCCGCCAGGAACTCAGCGCGCCGCTGATGGCAGAGCTCCACACCTGGCTCACCGAGCAGGTCGGCAAGCT
>DAIQNP010000058.1:0-11409 GCA_036788335.1 Erythrobacter sp. | reverse complement strand
TCCCGCCCGAGCCGTTCGAACTTGTCAAAGATGCGCAGTGCCTGTTCGGGGCTGATGCCGGGGCCTTGATCGCTGACGGTGATGCTTACCCGGCCCTCGCCCGCCGTAGCTGCGGCGATGCTGACGGTGCTGCCTTCGGGCGAATAGGCGATGGCATTGCCAATCAGGTTGATCAGGACTTGCAAAACCCGCCGGAACTCGGCGCAGGCGATCACCTCGCCGGGCTCGCCCGTCACCGACAGGGCGATGGCCCGTCCCTGAGCGCGGACGCCGAGAATGCCCGCAGCGCGCCGCCCGGCATCGACCAGATCGACCGCCTCGCGCGCGGCTGAAAAGCCCGGTGCCTCGACCACCTCTAAATCAGCGAGATCGTCGAGCATGGCCGAAAGGTGCTGCCCGGCGCTGGCAATAGTCCCGGCATAATCGCTGTATTCGCTGCGCAGCGGCCCGGCGAGACGCGCGCGGATGGTCTCGGCATTGGCGATGATGCGCGCGATCGGCTGGCGCAGCACCGGGGTCAGCGCGCTGCCGATCAGACGGCTGGCCGGGGTTTCGGCCTCCCCATATCCGGGCGTGGGAGCTTCAGGCTTGGCCGCACCTGCGTCCAGCGGTTCATCGGCGATCAGCAGCAACTCGAACCCGGTCGGCGCGTTCGTGTTCGGGCCGAGCGGGATCAACCGCACGCGCCAATGGCGCTGCGATCCCGGCACGCGGCACTGCGCGCCGTCGAGCAGCCGCCAATGCAGCGGTTGCTGGTGGACCAGCCCACGCAGTTCGACCAGGTCGCTCCACTGGCAGGCGGGTTCCTGAGCGGCTGCCTGCCGGAGGCCGGCTAGGTCCGGAGCCTGCACATTGAGCACTTGCACCCGCTGGCGCGCATCGAGCCGCGCGGTCAGTTCGGCGGTTGCCCGGTCAATCGCGTCGAGCCGTTCGGCAAAGTCGCGACTGCTCGGCGGCGGCGCGAGGCTGCGCTGCCAGTTCTCGACCAGGACCTCGCATCCGCCGCCGCTTTCCTCGCTCAGCGGGCGGATGCGGGCAAAGGCGCTCACCACCCCGTCGCCATCATGCGCGCTGAATTCGCGTGCGATCCGCAGCCCCATGCGCCGCGCCTGCTGTATCAGGCTGAGCAGTTCGGGCACCGCCAGCACACCCGGCATCGTCCCGCCGCAGCGTTCGTGCAGGTCCGCCAGCGCATCGTCGGCGCTGATCAGCCGGTCATGCGCGTCGGTCAAGCCGCGCGCCGTCACCAGTGTTTCGCGCCGGTCCATCGTGTTCATCTACGCCGGTCCCGCCAGACCGGCGGCCAACAAATCGCGCGCATGCTCGGCCGGAACCGTATCCAGCCCGCGCGGCAGACGGCCGCTGGGGTGAGCCAGCAGGAAAGCCTGCTCGATCGTCGCCGCCGATGCCCCGGCGCTGCGCATTGCCAGCGCCAGCCTTGCCCCCTGTCCCGACTGGATCGACAGCAGCGCCGTATCGCGCCGCATCCGTGCCAGCCCGGCCAATCCGCTTGCGAACAGCGACAGCCCGGCATGATCTAGCATCAGGCAGGCCACTGCCCCGCGCCGCATTGCCGCAACCAAACGCGACAGCAAGCCTATCCGCCCCGCCGCCTCGTCGTAATCACGGCGCATTCCGGCCAGCCTTGCAAGCTGGTCGCCGTTGGCGTTCCGCTGAACCTGCCCAAAGCCCCGCAATACCTGATCGAGAATATCCGCTGGCAGCTCACCGAGCGGCAGTTCCATGCGACGCTGGGTTTGCAGGAATCGCGACTGCGCGGTCAGCACCGCCATCGCCAGTTCAGCCACACGCGGATCTTCCGAGGCGATGAGCTCCTGCATGAGCGGGCTCAGCACCGGATCGATGGACGCGCGGTGTTCGAGCCGTTCGAGCAATTGCCCTTCGCAAGCCAGCGCGTGGCAAAAGCCGAGCAGCGCCGGATCTTCGACCAGTGCTTCGGCCATCCGGTCGATCTCGGTCAGCGCGATACTACCGCCGCCGCGCAGAGCCGGATCGCGTCCCTTCGCGCCCGCCAGCAATTGCGCTGCCAGATCACCCATCATCCCGCGCACGCGCGCGACGATCGCATCGCTCACCAGCGACTGACCTTCGGATACCAGCAGATGGCGCAGGACAGGCGCAACCGAGCACAGCGCGCGGTCTTCGCGCGCGAGCTCGTCCCTCAGGACCGTCTCGAGGCTGCCAGCAGCGGCACAATCCATCGTGTTGTCGTCCATCCCGCAGCTCTATGACTGCATAGTTAACTTCACCTTAGCTCAGACGGGGCGGAGAGGCTTCAGCAATCGCACGATCGCCCCAAGACTGAACAGCCCCAGCATAAAGGGCAAAACCCCGGCCCCAGACGCCAGCGCAAATGCTGCCAGTTGCAGCGCCCGGTCGGACCACCACGCAGCCTCGCGCCCACCGGTCGCAGCGGTGGCGAGGCGCGCGGTGCCGATCGCAATCGGGGCAAACAACGCCGTCGCCTCGACCGGCGCAAGCCCATTGACCGCCAGTGCCAGCGCTGCCGCCGCCAGCCCGTCCACCGCTGCCGCCATCCGGCCCGGCACGGAGGGCACCGGGTCCAGCATCTGCAATCGCTGGCGAAGACCGGCCAGCGCCTGCGTCAGATCGCTTGCAAACGCGCCGCAAGCCGCCATCGCCAAGCCTGCCACAGGCGCGCAGAAAGCCGCCATGATCGCGCCTCCGATCAGCAAGACAATGGCAGCACCGAATGCGGCGGCGGGCATTCGCTCCATGCCCAGCGGCGCGAGCACACGCGCCGCCTGCCGGGCCAGCGCCGGTCCGGGGGCAAGCGTGTCGCTTTCCTTGTGCCATGATGCGATCAGCGCCTGTTGCTGGGCCTCGGCCGCAGCGTCGGATCCCGCCATCAGCCATTCCTGCACGTTCTGCCGGTCGGCTGGCAGCATCGCGCAGGGTGTGCGCGCCTGAAGCGCAAGCCGCAAAAGCAAGGAATGCGCATCGCCATCGGGCGGGCAATCGGCAAGCTGCTGCACCGCCGCACCGCGCATCGCCAGCAGCCCGGCCCAGCGGCGCCCGGCATCGATTCGCTCGAAATCTTCGGGTGCTGGTCCTGCCAGCCCGCTCTCGGCCGGCAGGCAGGCGATCAAGGGGCGCAGTCGCTCTTCGGGGGCAATGATGGCGCGGGCAAAAGCCGGGTCGGGGGCCAGCCCGTCGGCCAGCAGCAGCAGAACGTCATCGGCCCGCACCAACGCTGCGATCTGGATAAATCCTCGCAGCGCATGAAACTCCCCGCCGCTGCGCTCGACCTGCTGTTGCAACCGCAGTATCTCCGGCCCCGGTGCATCGCACAGGCACAGGATCCGCTCGCACCCCAGCGCCCGCGCCAACTGCACCTGCCGCGCCAGCACACTGCGCCCGCCGAGGGTGAGGTCGGCCCGCAGTTTCCCGGTCGGCGTTCGCTTGAGCGCAGCCAGCAGCGCAATGCGCATGGGTTTGCCTCCTGTCCCGCATCAACGCGCCGGATTGCCGCGTTCCGGGCAGGCGATCAAGGCATATGGAGCCGGCTTTGCCCGGTCAGTCGCAGCGTTGGCGCGGGTCAGCCCCGCCGCGCCAACGCGAAGCGCGCCAGAACCGTTTCGATCTCGCGGATGGCGAAGGGCTCGCCGGGCGCAGCCGACAGCGCGTTTTCGGCAGCCTGCAGCAGATCGTCGGCATGAAAGCTCGCGGCCAGCCCCTGCAGACGCATGGCCGCCACCCGCCAGTTGCCGTCGCAGCGGGCGCGCTTGAGCAGGTCGAGCTGGCGCGCAGCACTATCCAGAAACGCTCCGCGCAATTCGCCCAGCAGTTTTGCGTCTTCGCCTGCCGCGGCAGCCAGCGTCGCGTCGAGAGCACCATTGTCATAAGCCATGACACCGGGGTTAGACCGGTTTGGGTTAAAGCAGGGTTTATCCCGAGTCCGGCTGTGGTATACCGTGCGCATGGCAGGACGGCATCAGATGCGCAGCGCAGAGCGCAAGAATGGCACGCAGGCAGCCGGGGACGGATCGATTGCGCAAGCCGATCTCGCCTCCGGAGCGGGCCGCGAACCCGAAACACTGATGCTGGAGGCGGCGTGGGAAGAGCAGCCTGTCTCTCCGCCGGCGCGTCGGGTGATGGGAATGCTGATGCCCGTGCTGGCAATCGCTGCCATTATCGGCTGGACGAGTTTTTATGCTTGGGCGCTGCAAAGCGAGTGGTCCTCGGCCGCAACGCAGCCACCACTGCGCTGGGCCGAATGGCTGACACAGTGGTCGGTGCCGGTGCTGTTGATCGGCGTCGGCTGGCTGATTGCAATGCGCTCCTCGCGCCGGGAGGCAAGCCGCTTTGCCACCAGCGCCGCTTTGCTCAGCCGCGAAAGCGCGCAACTCGAAGACCGGCTGACCATCGTCAATCGCGAATTGAGCCTCGCACGCGAATTTCTCGCCTCGCAGTCGCGCGAACTGGAATCGCTGGGCCGGATCGCAGCAGAGCGGATTTCGACCCATGCAGCAGAATTGCAGCAATTGGTGGTCGATAACGGCGCGCAGGTCGATGCCATCGCCGCGACCAGTGAAACCGCGCTGGGCAACATGAACCGGCTGCGCGATGATCTTCCGGTGGTGGCCCATTCGGCGCGCGATGTCGCCAACCAGATCGGCGGGGCCGGGCGGACGGCACAGGAACAGCTCGAACGGCTGATCGCAGGGTTTGAACGCCTCAATCAGTTCGGCGCCGCCAGCGGCAAGCAGGTCGACGCGCTGGCATTGCGCACGGGCGAAGCGCTGTCGGGGTTCGAGACGCAGGTCGACCGGATCGAACAGCGTGTCACCGCCCGGTTCGACGATCTTCAGCAGCGCGCCGGAGACTACCGCGAACGGCTCGACACGCTCGAGGATGAGGCGCTGGTCAGCTTGCGGGCGCGGGTCGAGCGGTTGGCCGATGAGGCAACCGGGCTGGCCGAACGGCTCGAAGCGGCCGATACCGCCGCGCAAGAGCGACTGCGCAAGGCCTTCGCCGCGCTCCATGCCGAGATGGTGAACAAGCTCGAGCAGGTCGACGAACTTGACCGCACAACCGGCGCGGCCGCCCAGCGCCGGATCGTGGAATTGCGCGCCGAGGCCGAGCGGTTCGACGAACTGCTGCGCGAACGCGACCGGCGCTTCGATGAGCTGATCGAACAGCGCGCAGCCGCCTTCGACACCCGCGAAACCCAGGCCAGCGAAGTGCTTGCCCAGCGGCTTGCGGCGCTCGACGATGCATTGGCGCAACGGCGCGAGGCGCAGATCACCGATGCCGAAAAGCTGGTCGCGCATGGCACGGCGATCGCCGCCCAGCTCGACGAGTTGCGCAGGTTGCTGATCGCTGCCAGCGAACAGGGCGATGCAGCGCGCACGAGTCTCGCCGCCGGGCTCGGCCGGTTTGGCGAACAGCTGGCCGACAAGCGCGCGGCGCTGGCGCAGACCGAGCGTCAGATGTCCGAACTGACCGAATCGGGCATCCGCTTGCTCGAAATCATCCAGGCGGGCATCCGCACAAGCCGGGACGACCTGCCGGTCGCCATCGCAACGGCGACCGACACGCTCGAAGCCGTCGAGGGCCGAACCGGCGAGATCGGGGCGATGATGCTTCGCTCCGCCGAACAGGGGAGCCATCTGGCCGATTATCTGGTCCGAACCCGGAGTGAGATCGCCGAGACCGAAACCGCCATTGCCGCGTTAAGCGGCAAGATCGGCGCTCAGGCTGATGAGACGCTCGCCCGGCTGCAAGGGTTGCGCGGCGGATTTGCGCGTCTTGCAGAGGAAAGCGGCGAACTGGCTGGCGACACGCAGGAACGGCTGCGCGAAGCACTGGCTGCGCTCGAAACCGCCATTGCCGGAGCCTTCGATACCCTCGATGCCGGCACGAGGGACAAGACCGCGGCGCTGGCCGAAAGCATCGGAGCCGACGCGGTGCAGGCGCTCGAACGGGCTCTGCGCAACGAGACCGCAGCAACCATCGGCAAGATCGAGCAGGCCGCCGCCCACGCCTCGGGCGTCGGACGCGAAGCGACGATCCAGCTGCGCGACCAGTTGGTGCGGGTCAACGAGCTGACCGGAAATCTAGAACAGAGGGTCTCACGTGCGCGCGAATTGGCTGAAGAACAGATCAACAACGACTTCGCCCGGCGCATGGCGCTGGTCACCGACAGCCTCAACTCGGCTGCGATCGACATCAGCCAGGCGCTTTCGACCGAGGTCTCGGATACCGCCTGGGACGCCTATCTGAAGGGCGACCGCGGGAACTTCACACGCCGCGCGGTGCGCTTGCTCGACAATAGTTCCCTGCGCGAAATTGCTGAACTGTACCAGGCCGACGAAACCTTTCGCCATCATGTCGGCCGCTACATCCACGACTTCGAAGCAATGCTGCGTTCGATGCTCTCGACCCGCGACGGTCACGCCATCAGCGTCACGATGCTGGGATCGGACATGGGCAAGCTGTATGTCGCGCTGGCGCAGGCAATCCAGCGGTTCCGCAACTAGGCGGCCTGCTCGGGCCGCTTGGGGAAGAAATCGATGTCATCGACGGTGATCCAGCCCCGCTCGTAATTCAGAACCCATAACGTGGTGACGATCGCGGCCAGCACCGTCGCCCGGATCGCCAACCTGCCCGGCCGGAAGCTGACCGGGGCGCTGTCGGCCTGCCCCGGTATCTTCTCGGCTCCCACCTCGTCGGCAGTCTTTACGCCGAAGGGCAGCATCAGGAACGCGGTCATGATCCAAAACAGGAAGTAGACCGCGATTATCGAGGTCCACTGCATCAGCCGGGCGTCCCCGGCATGATCACGCGCACCTGCGGCCGCTTGCCCGACCAGCGTTGCGCGGCGCGGCGGGCGGCAAGCCGCGCTGCTTCATGCACTGCGGCCGGGTCGCGCGCCTCCTTGCCTTTCAGCTTGCCGATTGCGGCGAGCACATCGCCCGATGCCTCGGCGATGAAGTCGGGAAGGTCTTCATCGAGCGGCAGGCCAATCGCTTCGATCAGCGGCGCCTGTCCGCGCACCAACACCACAACCATCACGCCTTCGCCCGCGATCCGGCGGCGCATCGCGATCGCCTCACCATCGGCCGGCGCGATGATGTCGCCATCCAGCACAAGACGCCCGGCGCGCACTTCGGCCACCTTGCCGGGCTTGCCGGGAGCGAGGCGGACGAGATCGCCGTTTTTCTGGACCACCTGCGATGGAATCCCGGCGGCTTTACCGACGCGGGCCTGTTCGGCCATGTGGCGGATCTCGCCATGCACCGGCACCAGCACTTCAGGGCGAAGCCAATCGTAGAGCGCCTCGAGCTCGGGCCGCCCCGGATGGCCCGAAACGTGGATAAAGGCCTGACGGTCGGTCACCATCTGGATACCCCGCGCAGCCAGCTGGTTCTGGATCTTGCCGATCGGGATCTCGTTGCCGGGAATCTGGCGCGAGGAGAACAGCACCACGTCGCCTGCGACAAGTTCGATCGGGTGATTGCGGTCGGCCATGCGTCCCAGAGCCGCGCGCGGTTCACCCTGACCGCCGGTGGCCAGGATCAGCACTTCGCCGCGCGGCAGGCCCATTGCGGTGTCGAAATTGACCGGTGTGGGGAAGTCTTCGAGATAGCCATTGTCCTGCGCCACCTCGATAATCCTGTCGAGCGATCGGCCCGCGATGCAGACCTGGCGCCCGGTTTCGCGGGCGACCTCACCCAGCGTCTGCAGACGTGCGACATTGCTAGCGAAGGTGGTGACGACGACGCGCTTGCCCGTGTGGCGTGCGACCTCCTGCATCATCGCCCGGTGCACCGCGCCTTCCGAACCGGAGGCTTCGGGATTGAACACATTGGTCGAATCGCAGACCAGCGCCAGCACGCCTTCATCGCCGATTTCGCGCAATTCCGCTTCGGTGGTGGGTTCGCCGATGATCGGCTCGTCGTCGAGCTTCCAGTCGCCGGTATGGAAGATCCGCCCGTGCGGGGTGTCGATCAGCAGCGCATTGCCTTCCGCGATCGAGTGCGCCAGCGGAAGGTAGGTGATGGTGAACGGGCCAAGCTCGATTTCGCCGTGATCTTCCTCGATGATGTTGAGTTCAATCTTGCCGAGCAGCCCGGCCTCTTCCAGCTTTCGCGCCACCAGATCGGCGGTGAAGGGCGTGGCATAGAGCGGCACTCCCAGATCGGCGGCGAAATAGGGAACCGCGCCGATATGATCCTCGTGCGCGTGAGTCAGCACGATCCCGATCAGGTCATCGCGCCGTTCCTCAATGAAGTCGAGGTCGGCAAAGACCAGCTCGACACCGGGATATTCGGTGCCAGAAAAGGTCATCCCCAGATCAACCATCAGCCATTTGCCCTGACAGCCATACAGATTGACGTTCATACCGATTTCGCCCGACCCGCCGAGCGCAAGGAACAGCAATTCGTCTTCGGGTGTGTAATCTTTTTTCACAATGTCTCTTACGTTGGCGCGGATCAGGCGGTTTCGGCCTGCCGGGCGAGGATGGCGAGGCCATCAAGGGTGAGGTCGGCATCGACGTGGTCGAAGATGTCGGTAGCGTCGTCGAACAGGATGGCGAGGCCGCCGGTTGCGACCACCTTGGCCGGGCGGCCGATTTCGGCCTGCATTCGGGCGACCATGCCTTCCATCATCGCGACATAGCCCCAGAACACGCCGATCAGCATCTGGTCTTCAGTGTTACGCCCAATAACGCTGCGGCTACCGGGGGCGCGGATGGCGATGCGTGGCAGCTTCGCCGTCTTGCCCACCAACGCATCGAGCGACAGGTTGATCCCCGGTGCGATCGATCCGCCCTTGTAGGCGCCGGTGAAGTCGACCGCCTCGAACTTGGTGGCCGTGCCGAAATCAACAACGATCAGGTCGCCGCCATACTTGTGATGCGCGGCCAGGATGTTGAGCGCGCGGTCGGCCCCCAGCGACGAGGGCTGATCGACATCGATATGGAACTGCCACGCGGCCTTGCCCTGCCCTGCAAACATCGGCGTAATACCGAAATATTTCTGGCACAGCACCGTCAGGTTGTGGTCCGCGCGCGGCACCACCGAGGCAACGATGATCTGCGTGATCTGGTCGCGCTCGACCTCTTCGATCTTGAGCAGTTGCAGCAGCCACACCGCATATTCGTCGCCCGTGCGGCGCGGGTCGGTCGCGATCCGCCAGCGCGAACGGATGGTCCAGGCACCGTCCGGACCGGGCTCAAACAGCGCGAATACGACATTGGTGTTCCCGACATCGGCAGCAAGCAGCATCGGATTGGGTCCTTTTTTCAGGAAATGTCCCCGGCGCGAATGACACGTTCGCTGCCATCCGCCAAGCGGAGCCGCATGGCCCCGTCGCTTTCCTCGAGCCCGGCAAAGGAGCCGGACAGCACCGAGCCGTCGGTGTCGTGGACAGTGACCGGCGAGCCCTGCGCATGGATCGAGGCGGCCAGAAAGCGCCCGAGCGTTGCGGCCAGGCCTTGCGTGCGCCAAGCGGCAAGGCGGCTGGCGAAATGCTCGGCGAGGCTCGCGGCGAAGTGCTCCAGCGTGGGCGGCGGTGTAACATCGGCAAGGGCAGCGGTAGGGCGATCGGGCAATTGCGGCGCGCGAGCGAGGTTGACACCGATCCCGACCACTACCTGTTCGCGCACCATTTCGAGCAGGATGCCCGACAGCTTGCCCCCGGACAGCAGCACATCATTGGGCCATTTGAGCGCCAGCGCGCCTTCCCCCACCAACGCTCGAACAGTGTCGTGCACCGCCAGCGCGGACACGAAGCTGAGTGAGGCGGCCGGCGGATCGTCGGCTTCGAGGCACACCGTGCGCGATCCCATGAAATTGCCCGCACCGTCGAACCATTCCCGCCCCTGCCGTCCGCGTCCGGCGGTCTGGCGGCGGGTGACCAGCCACGTGCCGTCGGGCCACCCCGCCCCGCTCCTTATCGCAGCCGTCAGGTCGGCATTGGTCGAGCCGGTTTCCTCGACCAGCCTGATGGCAGGCGTCTCGATCAAACCGCGAAGAACAGCGAGGCGGCGGCCTTGTCGGCCAGATCGGTGAGTGATGGTGTGAGGAAGTAGCCCAGCGGAGAGACGATCGCAGCGGTCAGGGCCAGCAAGACCCAATGGGCAGCGCCGCTCCTGCCGGTGACCACGCCTGACGGTTCATCGAAGAACATCACCTTGACGAACTTGATGTAATAGAACGCCCCGATCACGCTGGCAGCGATGGCAATGGCGCCGAACGCGACCAGCCCGGATTCGATGGTCGCCTGAAACACCACGAACTTGCTGTAGAAGCCGAGCAGCGGCGGAATGCCGGCAAGGCTGAACATGAAGAACAGCAGCGCCAAGGCAATCGCCGGCTGCGTGACGGACAGGCCGCGAATGTCGGCGAAGGTTTCGTAGAGCGCGCCGTCTTCGCCGCGCAGCATCAGCAGCGCGACGAAGCTGCCCAGGCTCATCGCGACATAGATGAACAGGTAGACCAGCATCGCGCTCGCCCCGTCCTGATTGGCGACCGCCAACCCCAGCAGAATGAAGCCGACATTGTTGATTGAGGAATAGGCCAATAGCCGCTTCAGGTTCTCCTGCCCGATCGCCCCCAGCGCGCCGAAGATGATCGAGGCGAGCGCCATGAACATCACCACCTGCTGCCACGCGGCCACCTGCGCGCCAAACACCTCGAACACGACCCGCGCCGTGAGTGCCACGGCAGCGACCTTGGGTGCGGTCGCGAAGAAGGTCGTGACCGGCGTTGGCGCGCCCTCGTAGACGTCAGGGGTCCACATGTGGAACGGCACCGCCGAGATCTTGAAGGCGAGGCCGGCTAGCACGAAGATCAGACCGAACAGCGCGCCGGTGCCCATCTCGCCGGTCAACCCTGCGCGCACGGCGGTGAAGCTGGTGCCGCCGGTAAACCCGTAAAGCAGGCTCATCCCGTATAGCAAAATGCCCGAGGCCAGCGCACCGAGCACGAAATACTTCAACCCAGCCTCACCCGAACGCGCATCGCGGCGCAAGATCGCCGCAAGCACGTAGGCCGACAGGCTGTTCAGCTCGAGCCCGAGATACAGCGTCATGAAATCGCTGGCCGAGACCATGATGCTCATGCCTACGGTCGCAAACAGCACCAGCACCGGGTATTCGGCGCGCATCACCTGTTCGGTGCCCGCAGCCGTGCTGTTGAAGAAAGCGGGTGCGATCATCAGCGCGCCGACCGCCGAAAGGTAGATCAACGCTTTGGCAAACAGCGCGAAGCTGTCGACCTTCATCAGCCCGCCGAACGCAAGCGTCGCAGGTCCGTCGGTGCCGAAATGCAGACCCGGAACCAGCATGATCCCGGCGGCGAACAGAGCGGCGGCGGCGGCAATGGCAATGCCGCGGGCGGACTTGTCGCCACCCCAGGC
>DAIQNP010000057.1:0-11567 GCA_036788335.1 Erythrobacter sp. | reverse complement strand
CCGCTTCGTCGGTTTCCTTGACGTATTGATCGGTCAGCTTCTGGACCTGTTCCTCAGATCGCTTGCGCTCGTCCTCGGAAATTTCCTTCTTCTTCTCATCCGTCTTCAGGCTCTCCATCGCATCACGGCGCACGTTGCGGATCGCGATCTTGGCCTTTTCGGCATATTGTCCGGCAAGCTTGGCGAGTTCCTTGCGACGGTCCTGCGTCAGGTCGGGAATCGGCAGGCGCAGGGTCTGGCCGTCGATAATCGGGTTCAATCCGAGGTTGGCATGGGCAATGCCCTTTTCCACCGGGGTCATGTTCGACTTGTCCCACACCTGCACGCTCAGCATCCGCGGTTCAGGCGCTGATACGGTGGCAACCTGATTGAGCGGCATCATCGCACCGTAAACCTCGACCATCACCGGGTCGAGCAGGCTGGTGTTGGCGCGACCGGTGCGCAGGCCCTGAAGATCGCTCTTGAGCGCTTCGACGGCGCCCTTCATCCGGCGCTCGACATCGGCCTTGTCAAATTGCGGCATGGGTTCGGCTTCCTTTTGCTTCGCTGTCAGCTGTCTTGCACAATGGTCTGAATACCCTCACCCGCCAGTACGCGGGCCAGGTTGCCCTGTTCGCGGATCGAGAAGACCACGATGGGGATCTGGTTGTCACGGCACAGCGACACGGCCGAGGCATCCATTACCCGGAGATTGTCGGCCAGCACCTTGTCATAGGTGACTGTATCGAAACGGATCGCCTGCGGGTTGTGCTTGGGGTCACTGTCATAGACCCCGTCGACGCTGGTGCCCTTGAGCAGTGCGTCGCACTTCATTTCCGCGGCACGCAGCGCCGCACCGCTGTCGGTGGTGAAATAGGGGCTGCCGACCCCGGCGGCAAAGATCACCACCCGGCCCTTTTCGAGGTGGCGTTCAGCGCGACGGCGGATCACCGGCTCGCACACCTGATCCATCTGGATCGCGCTCTGCACGCGGGTATCGACGCCGAGCTGTTCGAGCGCGTTCTGCATGGCGAGAGCGTTCATTACCGTCGCGAGCATCCCCATGTAATCGGCCTGCGCGCGGTCCATTCCGGCCGCTGCGCCTGCCATCCCGCGAAAGATGTTGCCGCCGCCGATCACCAGGCAAATTTCCAGCCCGGTCTCCTTGGCCGCCTTCACTTCCTTGGCAAGCTCGGCGACGAAGGCCGGGTCGATCCCGAATTGCTGTCCGCCCATAAGCACTTCGCCCGAAAGTTTGAGCAACACGCGCTTGATTTCGGGAAGGGGCATGTCAGGTTGGCTCTCTGGCGGAATTTGGCTGGCGGGAATGGGCTTGGCGGGCCTTTATCGGGGTGGCGGGGTGCTGCCAAGAGGATAGCGGCGCAAATGGGGAAGACAATGATCCGCAAGGCAGCGCTGATCGTGATGGTGCTGGGCGCGTTCTTCATCGCCAAGGCGTGGTACGACACGATGCGCGCTCCGGTGGTCGAGCGGCTGCGAGTGGTAAGCTCCGCCCTGCCTGCCGGATCGCCGCCGGTCACGATCGCCCTGCTCGCCGACATCCACGTTGCGGGGCCGGACATGCCCCCGTCACGGCTTGCAGCCATCGTCGCGCAGGTCAATGCCTTGAAACCCGATCTGGTTGCGATCGCCGGCGACCTGGTGAGCGAAAAAATCGCCGCAACGCATGTCTATTCCGCCGCCGAGATCGTGGCGCCGCTGGGGAACCTGTCTGCGCCCCTTGGGGTCGTAGTCGTTCCGGGCAATCACGACCACTGGTTCGACTGGCCGGGGCTCGCCGCGGAATTGGCACGTTATCCGCAGATCACCGTCCTGCAAAACGAAGGGGTGCAGCGCGGGCCGCTGGTGGTGGGCGGGGTCGACGACGACTTTATCGGCAAGGCCGACTTATGGGCCACCACCACCGCAATGGCCCAAATGGAGGGCGCGCGGGTGATGCTGAGCCACAGCCCCGACATCTTTCCCCAGACGCCGGTCGACGTGGATGTGGTGCTGGCCGGGCACACCCATTGCGGACAGATCGCCTGGCCGTGGGGCGGCTCGCCCGCGACCATGTCGGACTTCAACGAGCTTTATGCCTGCGGGGTGGTTCGCCAGCACGGCAAAACGCTGGTGACCAGCGCCGGTCTGGGCACCAGCCTGTTGCCGGTGCGGCTGTTCACCCATCCGGAAATCTGGCTGATAGAATTACGGCCACCGCAGCGCTGAGCTGCAGTGGCCGTATCGGTAACCTGTCGAACTGGTTCAGCCCTTGACGGCAGCGGCCACTTCCGCAGCGAAATCGACCTCTTCCTTCTCGATGCCTTCGCCGAGCTGGAAGCGGGCATAGTCCTTGAGCACGATCGGGGTGCCCGCAGCCTTGCCCGCCTGCGCGACCAGATCGGCAATGACGGTCTTGTTGTCCATCACGAAAATCTGGCTGAGCAGCGCGTTTTCCTTGGCGAACTTCTTCACCGCGCCGTCGACCATCTTGGCCTGCACGTCTTCGGGCTTGCCGGTTTCGGCGGCCTTTTCGGCGGCGATCTTGCGCTCGCGCTCGATCACTTCGGCGTCAAGACCGTCGGCATCCAGTGCCATCGGGAAGGCAGCTGCCGCGTGCATCGCAAGCTGCTTGCCGAGCGGTTCGAGCACATCGGCACCCGCTTCGCTTTCGAGCGCGATCAGCACGCCGATCTTGCCGAGGCCCTCGGCAGCGGCGGTGTGCATGTACGAAATTACCGCGCCCTTATCGACCGCAACCGACTTGATCCGGCGGATCTGCTGGTTCTCGCCGATGGTAGCGACATTGTCTGTCAGCTTATCGGCGACGGTGCCGCCATCAGGATAGGCCGCCGACTTCAAGGCTTCGACATCGTCGTTGCCGAGCGCGAGCGCGGCAGCGGTGGTCTTGCGCACGAAATCCTGAAACTGTTCGTTCTTTGCGACGAAATCGGTTTCCGAATTGACTTCGACCGCGACACCCCTGGTGCCTTCGACCAGCACGCCGACCAGACCTTCTGCCGCAGTGCGGCTCGACTTCTTCTGGGCGGTGGCGAGGCCTTTGGCACGCAGCGCGTCGACCGCCGCTTCGATATCGCCGCCGGCTTCGGTCAACGCCTTCTTGGCGTCCATCATGCCAGCGCCGGTACGCTCGCGCAGCTTCTTCACATCGGCGACGGAGAAATCGGCCATGAGAAATTCCTTTTCATTCGGTTTGTGAGCGCCCGGCCCTGCCGTTCCGTTACAGGAGGGCAATGCCGGGCGCGCTATAGGGTGATTGTGACGGGGGATTGACGCGCGCCATGAAAACGCGCGCCGATCCCGCGCAAGATCAGGCTTCGGCGGTTTCGTCAGCAGCCGGAGCGTCCGCAACCGGGGCTTCTTCGGCCACAGGTTCAGCCGCCACGGCTTCGGCCGGGGGTTCAGCCATCGCGCCGAAATCGCTCGACACGTCAGCCTGGAACTTGCCCTTGCCCGCCATCGCCGCTTCACCGATCGCCTGGCAATACAGACGCACAGCGCGGCTGGCGTCGTCGTTGCCGGGAACCGGGAACGCAATGCCCGAAGGATCGACATTGGTATCAAGGATGCCGATCACCGGAATGCCGAGCACGTTGGCTTCCTTGATCGCCAGGTCTTCCTTGTTGGCGTCGATCACGATCATCACGTCGGGAATGCCGCCCATGTCGCGGATGCCGCCGAGCGACATTTCCAGCTTTTCGCGTTCGCGCGTCAGCTGGAGAACTTCCTTCTTGGTCAGACCGCTGGTGTCGCCCGAGAGCATTTCCTCAAGGCTCTTCAAGCGGCGGATCGAACCCGAGATGGTCTTCCAGTTGGTGAGCATCCCGCCCAGCCAGCGGTGGTTGACGAAATGCTGGCCCGACATGCGCGCGGCTTCGGCAATCGGCTCCTGCGCCTGACGCTTGGTGCCGACGAACAGCACCTTGCCGCCCGAACGCACAGTCGATTCGACGAAGTCGAGCGCACGCGCGAACAGCGGCACGGTCTGCGACAGGTCGATGATGTGAACACCGTTGCGCGCGCCGAAAATATACGGCTTCATGCGCGGGTTCCAGCGGTGGGTCTGGTGGCCGAAGTGAGCGCCGGCCTCGATCAATTGCTGCATAGAGACGACAGGTGCCGCCATAGATATTTCCTTCCGGTTGTTCCTCTGGAAGGCTGGAACCGCGCTGGCGGAGATCCCGCCTGCGGCACCGGTATGAGTGCCTTCCATGTGAATTTGCATCCGCCGTGGACCGTGTGCCCACCCCGATGCGAGCGCGCCTTTAGCGGGGTATCAGCATCAAATCCAGCCCTGAGTAGCGCCCCAAGGAGAATTCCGGACCACTTCGGCCATAATGTCGCTTGACACTTTGGAACAGGTGGGGAACAAAGAGACGCGAACAAAAAACGAACGAATGGACAATAAGGGTAAACACCATGCTTTCACTCGCCATCGGTTCCGTGTTTGCGATCACCGGGATCGCTGCCGTTCTCACGTTGGTAGACACCTGGTTGCGCGCGCAGAGCGCCTGGCAACGGCTGACGCGCGAACAGGCGTTGCTGGCAGCAGGATTTATTGTCCAGAGCGAACCGCACGACCTGCGGCTGCGGCGCATCGCGCGGCCGGCATTCAGCCCTCCACGCGATGCTCTTCGCCGGGCAGCGACGCCGCTTCGACTTCGCGTCGCCGGCGCCGCTTGATCCGGCCATACTTGAACAGACCGTAAGGCATGAGCGCCAGATAGATGATGCTGATGGTCGCCAGCGTCCACCACGGCTCCAGCAGCAACGCGGCGAAGGCCAGCGCAATGGCGGCAATCAGCCCGAGCCTGATCGCCTTGCGGGGACGCAGCGATCCCCAACTGAGCGTTGCCATGTTCGAGATCATCAGGACAGCGATGATCCCCATCCAGATCGTCATGAAGACCGGATTGCGCAAAGCTTCGATACCCGTCTCGTTCCACAGGTAGAATGGAGTAAAGGCCAGGCCTGCCCCCACGGGTGCAGGGACACCGGTCAGGAAGCCGGCTGACTTGTGCGGCTGTTCGTCGACATCGATACGCGCATTGAATCGCGCCAACCGAAGCGAGCAGCAGATCGCGAAGGCCAATGCTGCGAACCAGCCGAACCGCGGCAGATCCTGAAGCGACCAAAGGAACAGGATCAACGCCGGAGCCACTCCGAACGACAGCGAATCCGCCAGGCTGTCAAGTTCCGCCCCGAACCGCGACTGGGCGTTGAGCAACCGCGCAACCCGCCCGTCGACCCCGTCGAGAATCCCCGCGAGCACGACCGCGAGAATAGCGTAGGACCAGTCGCCATCGATCGCGAAGCGTATCCCGGTCAAACCCGCACACAGCGCCGCCGCAGTGACGGCATTGGGCAACATCGCCCGCAACGAAAGTCCGCTGCCGTCACCGATCGCCTTGCCATCCTCGTCCTCTGCCGCCTTGGGACCAAGTCGGGCGGGCAGGAACTTGGGCTTGCGAGGGCGTGACGGGCGGTTCATGTACGACTTTCCAAAGGTGGGTTTGCCGGGCCCATGCAACGGATTGAACGCATCACTGCGCAATTCCTTCGAGCAAGGCGCGCTGACCGACTTCCGCCAGAATCGTTTCTCCCGCGATCACGGTCTGGCCCATCAGCACTTTGGGATCGGTGCCTGCGGGCAGATAGATATCGACGCGGCTGCCGAAGCGGATCAGTCCGACACGCTGGCCTTTTGCCACGATGTCACCTGGCTTGACGAAGGGCACGATCCGGCGCGCGACCAGCCCGGCGATCTGGGTGAAGCCCAGCCGCAACCCGTCGCTGCGTTCGATCAGGATATGCTGGCGTTCGTTCTCCTCGCTGGCCTTGTCCAGGTCGGCGTTCATGAATTTGCCTGGGATGTAGACCACGCGCCGCACCGTTCCGCCCACCGGCGCGCGATTGATGTGGACATCGAACACGCTCATGAAGATCGAGACACGCGTCACCGGGCCGGCGCTCAATCCAGCATGGCCCGAACCATCGTCGATCTGAAGCTCGATTGGCGGTTCGGCCTCGGCGATCAGCGTCACCAGACCGTCAGCGGGCGAGACAATGGCGGCTTCCGCCTGCGGAACCACCCGCTCCGGATCGCGAAAAAACGCGAACACCCCAGCCGACAGAAGCAGCAACGGCCAGCCGATGATCTCCCAATCGAGCAGCAGCAGGAAAAACAGACTGATCGCCACGGCAATCAGCCCGAACTTACGGCCTTCCGGGTGGATCGACGGCCAGTTCCAGCTCGCCTCGCCGCGGCCTTTGTTATCGAGAATTTCGCCTGCCATGGGCCGGGTTCTAGGGCTTGCTTGCGCGCCCCGCAAGCAACTCGCCCCTCAACCCACCTTGCGCAGGAACACGCTGCCCGCCGAATAGCCCGCGCCGAAGCTGCAGATCAGCCCGGTGTCACCCGCCTTCAGGTCCTGGCTGTGGAGATGGAAGGCTATGATTGACCCCGCGCTCGACGTGTTGCCATAGGTGTCGAGCACGGTCGGGCTTTCGTCCTCGCTCGCCTCATGGCCAAGCACCTTGTGCGCAATCAGGCGGTTCATCCCGGCATTGGCCTGATGCAGCCACAAGCGGCGCAGCGTCTGCGGGTCGATACCGAGCCGCGTAGCTTCGTCGACGATCAGTTGCGCGACCATTGGCACCACTTCCTTGAACACCTTGCGTCCTTCCTGCACGAACAGCTTGTCGGGCGCGCCGATGCTATCAGGGTCAGCGCGGTTGAGAAAACCGAAGTTGTTGCGGATGTTGTTCGAGAACACGGTCTTTAGCCGCGTGCCGAGGATGTCCCAATGACTGGCCGGAGCAATGGCCGCATCCTCCACCAGCACCGCCGTCGCCACGTCACCAAAAATGAAATGGCTGTCCCGGTCGCGCCAGTTGAGGTGGCCAGAAGTAATTTCGGGGCTGATCACCAGCACGCTTCGGGCGTTGCCGCTGCGGATGTAATCGGCTGCCGTCTGGATGCCAAAGGTCGCGGAAGAGCACGCGACATTCATGTCGAACCCGAAGCCGTCGATCGCTAGCGCCTGCTGGATTTCGATTGCTATCGCTGGGTAGGCGCGCTGCATGTTCGATGCCGCGCATAGCACCGCGTCGACTTCGTTTGGCGAGCGTCCGGCCCGCTCCAGAGCCTGCCGTGCAGCGGTCACGCCGATCTCTGCCATTACCGACAGCTCGTCATTCTCCCGCCCGGGAAGGCGCGGAGCCATAATGTCGGGGTCGAGGATCGGCGCCTTGCTCAGGACGTGGCGCGACTTGATTCCGCTCGCTTTCTCGATGAATTCGACTGATGAGTGCGCCAGCGCTTCGGCCTCTCCGGCGGCGATGGCATCCGCGTGGGCGATGTTGTGCCGATCGACAAAGGCATTGAAACTGGCCACCAGCTCCACATTGCTGATGCTTTCGGTCGGGGTGAACAACCCGGTGGCGGATATGACGGGGCGACCTGTCAGCATGGGGGTAGCTTGCGTTTCCTGCATTTTTTCTCTTGCATCGAGCGCGCGGCCTTACTGCCCTGCATTGCGTGCCGCAAGAGGCGGCGCGGCAGCATCCCGCGCTACCCAAGACCCTAAGTGTCAAGCTCACGTCATCAACACCCGCCACACCACAATGCTGGCGGCGAGGTCTCCGCCTGACCCGACAACCGGCATTGCCAGCCGCAGGAGCATCCCCGCGTGACTGCAGAATTGCTGTGCAATGACGCCTTGCTGGCAGCAGACCGATCGCTGGCGGCGCGGCATGTAGCCGGTTTCCGCCGGAACGGCACGTCGGCTCTCATTGCCAATGCCGCCTGCGAGGTGATGCTGCTGCGCTGCGGCGATGCGCGGCTCCCGGTCACGGTCGATGACGGCGCGCGCGGTCGGTCCTATGTTTCCAGTCCGCACAGCGCTTATGTGCTCTACGCCCGCGACGAAGTCGCGCTGCTGGGGCTTGGGCATCGGCAGCGGCTGGCCGACGGGGCGCTGGGCACGCTCGACCTGCTGCTCCGCGGCATCGAAATCAACCGAGCGGTGCATATCGACAATTGGCTGCTATCGACCAACCTGCACGGCGACTGGAAAGGAGCGGGACTGGTGGCGATGCGCGAGACACTCGCCAGCCGCTTTCCCGAACACGTCCTTATCCTGCGTAGCCTCGATCCGTGGTCCTGCCCCGAACTGCTGGCAGCAGCGCGCGAGGATGGCTGGACCTTGCTGCCCGCCCGGCAGGTGTGGGTGACCGATGATCTGGCGCGCGACTGGCAACCGCGCAACAACTGCGCCAATGATCGCCGCGCGCTGAACCGCTCCGGCCTCACGATTGAGGACCCCGTCACCCTTAGCGAGGCCGATGCCACCTGCATCGCCGCGCTGTATCAACAGCTCTATGTGGGGCGCTATTCAGCCATCAACCCGGTGTTCAGCACCCGCTTCATCGAGTTCAGTGCGCGCACCGGCCTGTTGCGCTACCGCCTCGCGCGCGGTCCGGAGGGAGATATCCGGATTGCGATGGGCCTGCGCGAGGCCGGCGGAATCCTCACTGTGCCGCTGCTCGGCTACGATCTGGCACGTCCGCAATCGGAGGGCCTCTACCGCATCGCAAGCTACCTGTTTGCACAATGGGCCCTCGATCACGGTCTGCGCCTGCACGGATCGGCCGGGGCATCACAATTCAAGCGCAATCGCGGCGCGCACGGCGTGATTGAATACATGGCGGTCGATGCCCGGCATCTGTCGCGCGGGCGGCGGGCCGGTCTGGCGGTTCTGGCTGCGGGGCTACAACGGGTAATGGCTCCGATGCTACGACGTCAGGGCTGGTAGCGGCGCAGCACCCTGCACATGTCCGAAATCGGCATCGGCTCCGAGAACCTCGCGGAGCAGGGGATTGGGGAAGCGTCGGCGAATGGTGACAGCGCAAAATTGCTCGGTAATATCGGGCAAGCGGTGGAGTTCGACCAAAGAGCCGCCGGCAAGCTCGTCGCGCACCACGACCGGCGGGATTACCGCAACCCCGGCTCCGCTTCGCACCAGCAAGCGTAGCATCGCCATATCGTCGGCTTCGGCTGCAATGTGCGGAATGATCTGCATCCGGTCGAGTAGCGCGTCGAACCCGGCGCGCATCGATGTTTCGGGCGTCGGCAAAATCAGCGATGCGTTTGCCAGCACAGTTGCAAGGTCAAGGCCAGCTTGCTCCGGCTTGCCCACGAGGCTGACCGGTTGTTCGGCAATGCGGTGGACGCAGTACGGGCTGCCTGCATCGCGCGCGGGCGCAAGGTTGGTCAGCACCACGTCGAACGCCAGCGCCTCGAGCCCGCGCAGCAGGCTTTGCTGCGTTCCTGACCGCAGGACCACCTCCACATCCTCACGTCCGATCAGGGGTTCCACGAAGCCGAACTGGGAATTGCGCGACAAGGTCGCCAATGCGCCAATACGCAGCACCCGGCGCTGTTCGCCCGCGTTCTTCAGGGTGGCGCTCAATTGATCGGCGGCGCGAAAAATTTCGTCGGCGTGATCAAGCGTAATCCGGCCCGCTTCGCTCAGCACCAGATTGCGCCCGCGCCGTTCGAACAGATCATGCCCGAGCGAGGCTTCCAGCGCCTTGATCTGAGTCGACACGGCGCTCTGCGATATGTTGAGCGCGCGGGCCGCCGCCGTTAGCGTACCTTCTCGTGCAACTGCCCGGAACAGGCGCAGGTGGTGAAGATTCAGCATCGCCATCGTTATGCCAGAGAGAATGGACCTCACTGAAATATGGATGTTTTGTGAGTTCGTCCAGCCTCGGCCTGCAAGCGGCACAGGTACGGGAAGCCCAGCGGTGACGGGGCGGCCGGGCGAGAACAGCCCGAATGCAGCGAAAATGCTGCGTCGGGGCAAGCCTGCACGTACCGGTACCGATGCAACGTGCGAACCGGCCCTGCGCAGCTGACACTCTGCGGTATGCCAGGCCGATCATGGAATTCCGCCTGGAAAAAGTTTGAGCCTGGAAGGGAAAGCGGTGGCAGGGCTGGATTCGAACCATCAAAATAACGATTTGATATCAATCACCTTATCGGGGTCAGAAAAAACCGCCCCCACACTCTCCCCCACATTATCGTAAATCTAACCGGCGTTCGATACTTCGTTTGGGGGTCGGAAGCTTGAAAATGAGCGGTCTTCAGAACGTCCAGGTGACGCATTTCTAGGTCAGCGGGCTGATGGCGATTCATGCATCACCGAGGCGGCTCTGAAGAACATATGAGCCCTCGCCCGCCGCCTTGTCTGCTTAGCAATATATCAGCGTCCGGCCAATGCTCGTCAGCTATCGACCCGAGCTGCTCCAATTGTTCGCCGCCCAATATCTTGTTCGACCCGTGGCGATCCTCCCGGTTTCAGGCGGGCCGCACCACAAGGCCAGACGTCTAGCGGGAAATGCATCAGACGGTTGACTTGACTAGGTCAGAGACGGCCTCATCCAGCTGGCCTCGTATTATCTCGGACCCGGAATAGGCCTTTTCTTCAGGGGGCAGATCAGCGAGTGCTCTGCTTACGCGATTGAGTTCGAAAACGAGCGCTACTCTTTCCTCGTTTTTCAACGCGCCCTGCCGAGCCGAGAGGAATGCCGGGATCTCACCGATAACTTCGATGGCATATGCGCCCAGACCTATCATGTTGATCATTAGAGCAAGCTCTAGCTCAACGGCGATGGCGCGCTGCACCGCCGCTTTATCAAGCCGCCGGGCCAACGCTGCCCCGTCCATCGGCTTAGAGTAGTCCGGCCAGCGTTGCTTGAGCGCGGCCTCTGCCAAGGCGGTCGTCTGCGGGCGCTGAGCAGCACAACCCTCCAGGTGCCGAAGCAGCGCCGCTTCATGGCAAGAATCTTGCCAGATGAGCGACAGCCCAGCGCGCGCCGCGACACCGTCAACCCGTGCATCGCGCGCGGGTGCCTGCCCCCACTTGTCGCGGTCTAGCATGACGAACTTCGCCGCATAGCCTGTCTGCTTACGCCTCCCCTGCGATAGCCGCTTCACCGCAAGCTCAACAATTGCGAGGGGGTCGCCGCCGCCTGGCTGCAAAACCAATGGGTCGAGATGCACTGCGAGCCCGGCCTGCTCGGCGAGACGGCCAAGGAACGCAACATAGCCTCGCTCGCTCTCACCCTCGCAGCCGATTAAAATCGGAATGCGCTGGGGCCGTGATGGGCGAGCGGGCTTCATCCGATATGCGGGACCGCGCCATAGGCGCCAGAGAGGTACTTGCTGTAGAGATTGTCGCCGCGCCGAACCGCCTTGATGTCCATCAGGCTGTAGATCGACGTGCGGCCCTCATTGTCCTTTTCGGCGAAGACCACTTCTTCCTTGGCCAGATCATCGAGCAGCGATGCCGAGTGGCAGGTAATCCAGAGCTGCGAGTTGTGCGGGTTGCGCGTCTCGGAGTCGTAGAACCAGCCAAGTATCTCAGGCAGAACGAGCGGGTGGATCATCAGATCAAACTCGTCGATAATCGCAATCCCGCCGCGAGCGAGGGTCAGCGAAAGCAAAGGGAAGATGCGAATGAAGGCCCGCGTCCCGCTGCTTTCGAGCTGCCAGGGCATTT
>DAIQNP010000056.1:0-11681 GCA_036788335.1 Erythrobacter sp. | reverse complement strand
CTCCCTCTCCGCCAGCTTTATATATTTTTGTAATTCGTCATAAGAATTAGTGGATTATCGGCCAACATAGAGGCCGACATTGAGTCGTGGCCACGCTTTGTCGGCGCCCTCCATGACGCCAGCCCTGTCCCCGTGGGAGCAGACGGCGTGCACATCTCGATGTTCAGGCGGTGGAGCACAGGCGCAGCCGGCTGGCTCTCTTGCGCCGAATCTCCGCCGCGAACATGGGGCCAAACCGGTTCCACCAGAACCGCACCGTTTCATGGCTTGCGTCGATACCTCGCTGACGGGGCAGATCTTCAACATTGTGCAGCCACAGCGGGACGCGGACATGCGTCATCACCGCAGGGCGGATCACGACCAGCGATGGCTTGAAGTGATAATTGTGCCTGGCCGTCGCCCGGGTCCAATCCGATCGCGAAGGCCGCTACAAGGTCTTCGCGAGAGGCTGCATCGGGGAGTCAACTGCGTCCCTGCGAACATTAGCTTGTACGCAAGACCGGTGGCGGCTGATCTGGCACGTCGCCCGCACCCCCATACCCTGATCTGAGTATTCCGGAAGCACTCGAATTCATCGCATGTGGCGCTGGACAGTCGCCTTGCCCTGCCTGAGCGGCATGCGCCGGCACCCAGCCGCCGCACCGATGTCCGAAAGGAATTTGCCGATGAATATCGCCACCCCGATCCGTCCGGCTGCCCCGCGACCGGAGGGGGATCTCACGGCACACCAGCGGAAGCGCTTGCTGGACGCAATGACGCGCCATCACGTGCCCCGGGGCGAGACCCTGATCACCCCCGGAGCATTGCCGGACCGGCTTTTCATTGTTCTGCACGGCAAGTTCAAGGTTGAGTCCCCGCAGCCTGGTGCCGGTGCAGACATAATCGGCGCGGAGGGTATCATTGGCGCAGCCGCCTTCCTGTCCGGAACAGCCGCTCAACAGACCGTCACAGCTTTGCGCGATAGCGCGGTCCTGCGGCTGGAGCGCGCCGCCTTCGACCGGATCGTTTCCGATTGTCCCGAGACCTTCCTCGCGATTCTGCGCCAGCTCGTGCACGCTCTCAGCGAGCCGGCTGCGCCGGGCTTCCGCACGCCGGCACAGGAGGCCCAGCGGATCGTCACCGTCGTTCAAGGCGGCGGCGAACCGGTGCCGCCCGTCTTTCTGTCCCGCCTGCGCCATGCCCTGAAACAGGCCGGCGCCACGGTGATCGATGCCGAGGACATGCGTCGGCAGCTCGGCCCGGGACCCATTGACCGGCAAAGACTGGCGGAAATGCTCAATGGACTGGCGAGTGAGGCGGGTGCGCTGGTTTGCCTGACCGATCCGACCCTGACCGAATGGACCGAGCGTGCTATCGCGCAGGCCGACGAGGTGCTGATCGCCACCCGCGGCCCGGCCCCGTCGGGCGGGCTGAGCGAAACCGAACGCTGCGCGCTTGACCTGCATGGTGCCAGGAACACCCGCCTTGTCCGCGTTCACGATCACAGGACCCCCACAACTACCGGCACGGCCGACTGGCTGGCGCGGATCGATGCCTTCATGAGTCACCATGTGGCGCTGCAGGACGATGCCGATTTCCTGAGTCTGGCGCGTTTCCTCACGAACCGCGCAATCGGTTTCGTTGCCGGTGGCGGCGGGGGGCTGGGTGCCGCGCATGTTGGCGTCTTCCGGGCCTTTTCGGAAGCCGCGGTCGAGTTCGATATTTTCGGGGGAACCAGCGTCGGCGCGGCGATGCTTGCTGGCTTCTGCCGGCTGGAAGATGCCGAGCGACTGGACTTGGGCACCCATCGGATCTTCGTCGAGAGCAAGAGCTTCAAGCGGTTCAGCGTACCGAAATACGGCCTGCTTG
Source organism: Erythrobacter sp. (assembly GCA_036788335.1). Lineage (GTDB taxonomy): Bacteria > Pseudomonadota > Alphaproteobacteria > Sphingomonadales > Sphingomonadaceae > Erythrobacter. The sequence continues at coordinate 9,833 of DAIQNP010000056.1, read as the reverse complement.
ATCACCAGAATTTCGACCGTGCCCTGCAGCGCGAGTACGGTGAACACACTCTGATCGAGGATTGCTGGCGTCCGTTCTTTGCGGTCGCGACCAATTTGTCCACAAAGTCACCCGAAATCATCCGGCGCGGCGTCATGTGGAAAGCCGTGCGCGCATCCAGCGCCATCCCTGGCATGTTGCCGCCGATGTATACCAGCGACGGCATGATGCTGGTCGATGGCGGGATCATGGACAATGCACCGCTGGATGCGATGCGTAGCCTGAAGTCAGGGCCGAATGTGCTGGTCCATTTCAACACCGCCGAAGCACGCCGCTACAAGGTTGACTACGATGCACTGCCGGGAAGAGCGCAAATGCTGTCCGGTCTGCTCAACCCGTTTCAGCGCCTGCCGCGCGCACCCTCGGCCGTCTCGGTGCTGTGGCGCAGTCTTCTGGTCCATCAAAAAGATGACCTCTATCTCGGACCCGACGATCTTGAGCTTCGTCCGCCGCGATCGCGCGGTGCCAGCGTCATCGACTTTTCCAAACACCGGCAGGTCTATCTGGCTGGATATGAATGGACGCGGGCGCAGCTTGCCACCCGCGGTGCCAACGGCGACGGCAGCCTGGCTTCGGTATTCGCGGCGTCCCGGATCGGGTTGAAAGTCTGACGGGCGGGACGGCACCAAGCGTTTTCTTCTGGCCGCGCCGGGACCGATTTGCCAGTCTGAGCGGATGGAGGGCGTAAGCATGCAGGACACCGACAGCCCCGCAGCACCGGGACCGGTCAGGATCATCGTGACCGAGGATGATGAACCGGTGCGCCAGCGCTTCGTGTCCGTCCTGTCGCAATGGGACGGCTGCATCCTTGTGGCTGATTGTGCGACCCTGGCCGAAACCGAGGCGGCGATCCGGGCACAGCCCATCGAATTGCTGATCACCGACTGCAAGCTGCCTGACGGCTCCGGGATCGACGCCATCCGGTTGCTGCGCCAGCTGCAGCCGCAGGCCGAAGCCATGGTGATTTCCGTTTTGGCGGATGAGGCGACCGTGCTCGATGCGGTCAAGGCTGGTGCGACCGGCTATTTGCTCAAGGATGCCGGCCCCCTCGACCTGACCCAGGCCATCGCGCACCTGATGGCCGGGCACTCACCCATCTCGCCGCGCATCGCAAGATTGCTCATGCGCAATCTCGGTGCCGACCCGGCCCAGGCTCCGCCGACAGGGGCGTCAGGCAGCCTCACTGAGCGCGAGATGGATATACTCTGGGGCATCGCCAAGGGCTTCACCAACAACGAGCTCGCCGAGCGGCTGGGCATTTCGCGGCACACCGTGCCGGTGCATATCCGCAATATTTACAGAAAGCTGGAAACGTCGAACCGAACAGAAACGGTCTTCGAGGCCAGCCGCATAGGATTGATCAAGCTGTGAGGGACTATGATGTCAGACGCATGACCGCCCCTTGCCGGCAGGCTTGCGCGGGCGTCCCGGGTGATCTCGATCTGCCTGCCAGGACGGTACGGTGATGATCGACGCCACTTCGGGACCCGCCCCGGACCCCACCACCGACACCCGGTTTGCGTTGTATGCCGCCCGCACGAGCGTCAGCTTTTTGTTGCCAGGCTTGCTCATCGCATTGCTGTTTTCCATCCTGATCTCAGCGGCCTTCTGGATGCGCCTGCCTGTGCCTGAAGACGCTATTCGCCTTACACAGGTGGAGGTCAGCCTCGACGGGGGCCCCTTTGAAAGCGTCACGCTGCCGCACCGGTGGCCAGCCGCAGGACCTGACACCAACACAGTCGCCATCTATCGCGGGGTGACACCGCGAACGCCCGGTGAGCCGGCCGTCCTGCTGATTTCCGGTGCCCGCCATGAACTTGGTCTGCGCGTCGATGGGCAAAACGTTCAGGCAAGTATCAGCGGATTGCGCCGCGACAGCAATCTGGGCACCACCCATGTCCTGCATCTTCAGGCTGTTGACGGCAGCCATGCGGATTTCGAGCTGCGCCTGGAGCGCAAGACCGGCTACGCGCCCGGTTATCTGTCTGAAGTCTATCTGGTGGCGGAACCGGCCTTCGAGCGGGTTCGATGGCCGTGGCTGGTGGCCCAGTCCGACTTCCATCAGGCGAGCCAGATGCTGCATGGCACCGTTTTGTTGGGGATATGGTTGCTCTGGCTCCTGCGCCGGGAAGATCCCGTTTTCAGCTGGATGGCCCTGCTGGCAAGTGCGTCGTTGGTCACCGATCTGATCCTGATGCTGTTCTCGGCTCCCGAGCTGCGGGTCTTTGCGGTCGCAGGCTTCGGGCTGATCGCCTACGCATTTTCCCTCGCATTCATCGGTGCCCCGCGCCCGCGCTGGATAAAACCCGCCATTGTGCTGGTGCCAGCACTGCTTCTGTTCAGCGCCCTGTCCGGCCTCTTTCCGCCGATGCTACCCATCGCGCTCAGCGGTGCCACGGCGATTGCCCTCAATCTGGTTGGCGGTACCCTGCTCTTGCGCCATGCGTGGCGCAGAGCTGAGTGGGACCGCGCGGCGATGGCGGCCTTCTTTTTCTCGACAGCTTGGTATGGTGTTTACGATTTCGGCGTCGGCCTCGGCCGGATCGATGCGGCCTGGTTTCTGAGCCACCACATGCGCGCCATTGGCTTGCTGTTGGTCTTTTTTATTCTTATGCGCTGGCTGGCCCGCAGCCTGAACGCGGTGGACCGCGCCAACTTGACGCTGCGCGAAAAACTGGCCGAGCAGAAACAGGAACTCACCCTGCTGCACCGGAAGGAACAGCACCGCGTCCGGGAGGCCGTGCAGGAGAATGAGCGCAAGCGCCTGATGCGCGATCTTCATGACGGGCTGAGCGGGCATCTGGTCTCGATTATAGCCTTGAGCGAAAACGGTCCCAGGGAAAGCAAGCTGATCGAGGACACCGCCCGCGCGGCGCTCGATGATTTGCGGGTGGTCATAAATTCGCTGGATCTCGACGATGATGATCTGCGCCTTGCCCTGTCAGGGCTGCGCGAAAGCGCCGAGCCGAGATTGTCCCGTCTGGGGATCAGGCTGGACTGGTCGACAGCGCAACTGCCCGACGTGCGCGGAATCAAGCCGGGCAATTCGCTCGCCATCCTGCGCATCCTTCAGGAGGCCATCACCAACGCCATCAAGCACGGCGACAACGGCCCGATTCAGGTCGAGGCCGGACCCGGTGGCCCGTGTATGGTGCTCTTGTCGGTCACGAACTCGACCGCGAATACCGAGCGAGGCGGTGGCGGCCACGGATTGCGCAATATGCAGCATCGCGCCGCTGAACTCGGCGGCGCGGTTCAGTTTCAAATTCGCGGGGGAATCGCCAGGATGTCGTTGACCTTCCCGAGCGATCTGGGTTCCGGGTACCGCCACGAAGAACCGCCCGCTATCGGTATCGCGTGACACCGCTCAGATTCAGGGGGCGTCTTCTCAATTCTGGCGGCCGCTACCGGTCAGAAATCGGCTGTGATCCGCATCCACAGCCTGGACTGGTCCTGATACTGACCGAAAAGCCCAGTCTGCCTACCCCAGATCAGGTCACCACCAACTGAGAACAGGACAGTGTCAGACTGGCGCCACTCCGCCCACGGGCGAATGGCACCGTCGCCCCCGCCTAAACTGCTCAGCAACTCCGATTTGAGCCAGAGCCGCTCATTGCGAAAGGCGCGCTGCAATCGTAATGTTGCAAGAACGTCTGTCTGCGGACGAACGAGCCGGGTTCCGCCAGCGTCTATATGGTCGAGCCCGATCTGCAGATTGACGAACACCTCGTTCGGGGCGCTCCAGTCGAGTCCCAGCCCGGCCAGATATCGGGGGCGATCGGTGGCGGCCAGGGGCAGTGCAGTCAGAATATTAACCGGTTGATCGGGCGTGTAGGCGGCTTCGAGGCGCCACACGCGCCCGCCGTCCGAGCGCTCAATGGTGGCACCGATCAGCGTGCGGCGGGGATAACGCAATTCAATGACCGGGCCGCCCGGCGTGATGACAGGGGCAAAAACAGGCTCGGTCTCCGGCCCTGAAATCAGCACCAGGCTGGCCTCGGAGCGGCCGATATTCCGGGTTATGCGCAGGCCATACGTGGCGTCCGCAACGTAATTGTCCCGGTTCGAAACCGCCACGGGCGGCGTTGCAGCACCCGGCAGAAAGCCGGCGCGCAGGCGCGGCGCGAGCGGTGCGAAGGCGTCGCCGGCCATCGGCACCTGGTTGACGCTGGGGTCGAAAGCGGCGGCGGCGTCAAATTCCGCGCCCGCAGTTCGCCCCTGCCACCGCACGCCCCAGCGGGCCATCCTCTGCGGGCGGGTTTCCGCGAACACGCCTTCGGTCCGGTTGATCGGATCAAACCGGTCTGTAACCTGAAGCCCGTCCAGTATGCCCCAGGCCAGGCTCTGCTTGCCCAGCGTCAACCGGTGATCGCCCGTTCCCAGCGTGATAAAGGCCCGGTCCAGCTCGATGCGGCCATGCGCCCCCAGATCGACAGGCCGGGAGGCACCCGAAAAGGTCTCGGTGGTTCCCAACCCGGTCTCGTCATCCGCCGCCACCAGGCGGCCTGACACCTCTGCGCGCCACCCCGCCGTACTGCGCACCAGATACCGGGGCTGAATGTTGATGCGCGCCAGGGAGGCCGCGTTGTCATCTATCCGGATGGCGGCTTCGGACTGGGCCTTGATGCGTAGCACGCCCGAAAGTGTTTCGGCGTTCGCGCCGGGCACCGCACCAAGCACGAGGGCGGCGGAGCAAGCGAGGGCGGATGGCGAGACGGCGCGGGTCATCGGCGTCAGCGGATGGTTGGCGCGCCAAGCGCCAGTTGTCCGGATGTCAGAACCCGGTCGTCAAGATCAGGCACATACCGCATGTTTTCGAAATGCACCCGTGTGCTGTGGCCGGTCTGAAGATTATGGGCCTCGAAGCGCATGGCCGTCCAGGCACCGCCAATCACCTCTTGCTCCGTCACCTCGACGCGCTTGAGCGGATTGCCGGATACATCATCATAATCGACCCGCACAGGAAACAGGGTTTCAGGGTCCACCAGGGCGCTGAACCGGCTGTATCCGATTTCCCGGGCGATCTCCGGCGTACGGACCTGGCCTTCGAGACCCAGAAGGCCGGTTTCAGGGTCCGGCAGGCCATTGGAGAAATACCAGTCATCGAGATTGAAGGTGAAATTGTCCTTGATGTCGCCATAGGTCAGATCGGTGCCCATGAAATAGCTTCCGCGTTCGGAGGACGGAAGGCGCCGCACGCGCTCGGTCGCGGGCAGGTAGAGCCAGTTTTCATCGGCAGCGCCCGGCCTGTCATGGGTGAGAAACGCCGTATCGGCAATGGCGGCGGGCGCGCTGAAGAATATCCCGATACGCACGACGCTGTCCTTGTCCGAGTGGATCATCAGGGCCCGCCGGTTGCGCACGGCACCGGACGAGGCGGTCAGTTCGAAAATCATGTCGCCGGCGCGGCCCTCATTGGCCGGGCGGTTGGCGATGGACTCGGCCAGCGCCTGGGCTGGCGCATCGGCTGCGGCGATATCGGCGATGAAAAGGCACGCGGCCGCGAGGGCGAATTGCTTAAGCATGCTGCAGACTCCGTGTCCGGTTGAGACGGGTGAGCGCGAAGGCGCTGGGAATGATGAGCAGGGCACCGGCGAGAGATCCGAAGGCGCCGACGGCAACCAGAAAGCCGAACCATCGCAGGGGCGGTGCCGAGCTCAGGCAGATGACCGCCAGCGCAGCACCAATGGCCAGGGCGGAATAGAAGCAAGCGCGTCCGACGAGGCGGTAGTCGCTCTGCATGGCTTCTTCGAGCGTGTACCCCGCTGCGAGCTTGTTGCGCAGATGGGTGATCAGGTGAATGCCGAAATCGATGCCAAGCCCGGTGGAGATGGCCGCCGTCATGGATGTGGCCGGCGCAATATCGATCCCGAAAAACCCGATGGCCGCATAGACCGACAGAACGCCGACCGCCACGGGCAGCATGGCCAGCGGTGCGTAGACCGGGCTGCGCAGCATGATCAGCGCACAGGCGAAAATCAGCACGAGCGCCAGGCCCAGCCCGCGGAAATGATTGTCCGCCAGCTGGCTCATCCAGCCGTCATTGACCGCCACGCGCCCGCTGACGAATGCGGACAGACCGCTCTGAGCCGACCAGCTTGCGAGCCAGGCCTCCAGTTCTTCGACGACCGGTTTGGTCAGCTGGTAATTGTCGGTCGACAGCCTCGCCCGGACCAGCGCATGGGTCTGAAGATAGTTGATCGTTTCGCGAAAATCGTCAGGCGGTGCCGAAGACTCGTAAAGGAACATGTATTGAGCCGGGGCGCTCGGCCGGGTTGGCAATTCTCCCGGTCCGCTGCCGGTCAGCGCTGTGTGCATGACCGATACATATTCATCAATGCCGCTGACCGCAGCCACATAGGGCAGACGCGCCATCTCCCGGCGAAGCGCCTGGATAGCGGAGAGCGCGACAGGGTCCATCAACCCGCCTTCCTCGTGAGCGACCACCATCACATCCAGAAAATTGACGCCGCCAAGCCGCTCGTTCAGCACGGCGTCGGCGGCGATGATGGGATCGCCGGGATCGAAGTAGCGCTTGCGCTCATAGTCGAACTGCGCCTGCACCGCGAATACGGCCAGACTGGCGATGAGAAGGGTGGTCAGGGTCAGCGAGACGGCGGGATGCTTCAATGAGCGCACCGATACAAAGCCAATGATCCGCTCAATCAAGCCTTCGCCTGTTTGGCCCGATACAGCCGCACGCGCCTTTTGGCGGGGTTTGAGGTTGGTCAGCACGAGGATTGCCGGCAGCGCTGTCAGGCTCAGGATCCAGGCCGCCAGCACGCCCAGCGCCGCGTACTGCCCGAACTCGCTGATCGGTTGCATGGCGGCACCAAAAGACAGGCCGGTGAAGCCGCCGATCGTGGTAATGCTTGTCAGGGTGACAGGCATCCAGGTCTTGCGCAGGGCCATCGCTGCCGACTGGCGCGCATCGAGATCTGGCTGCAGCTGCCGGATGCGCATATAGATTATCGACACGTGCAAGCTGTCAGCCACCGCGATCGCCATGATCACGACAGGCAGGGCTGTGGTGATAAGGTAGTATTTCGATCCGAGCCAGCCGAGCGTGCCAATGGCAATGGCCGCCGAGCCTGCAATGGTCAGCAAGGGCCCGAGCAGGCCCGGCACGCTTCTCAGCGCCGCGAAAACGATCAGCAAAACCGTGACAATGGCGGCGGGCAGGAAGATCATCGTGTCGTGATCCACGGTGTCGGCGAGGCGGGCGTTCATGGCCGCCACGCCTGCGATGTGGATCTCAAATTCACCGCTGGCCGCCGCTTCGGCTGCTGTGAGCGCTCTGAGCTGCGCCATCACCGTGTCGGCATTGTTCGGGTCCTCGACGGGCACGACCAGTGTCAGCAAGCGCCGATCCGCTGACACCAGGCTGCCGGTCAGCATCGGCATATGGCCGAGCCGCTCAAGCGCGATCTCGGCGCTGGCTGGCGTCAGGGTATCTCGGGGAATGATCCATTCCACCGCCAGATCGCCGTCCTCGCCCCAGATGGCCCTGACCGAAGCGAGGCTTCTGACCTCATTGCCGCGCACACCTGGCAATTCACGCACAGCATCATCGAGACGCTGCAGCGCGCCGAGTGCCTCGGCCGAGAACAGGTCGCGGCCCGATGTCGAGGCGATTCCGACAATAATCGGGTCTTCAAGCCCAAAGGTCTCGCGCGCTTCATCACGCGCGAGGGCGAAGCGGTGATCTGCCGGTACAAAAGCATCGACGGAAGGGTCTTTGGTGACGCCCAGAAGCCCGGCCGCACTGGCCAGAATCACGATCATGGCCAGGCCAAGGATCGTGCGGGGGATCGTCAGAATGACATACCATAGATCCCGCTTATGTGCCTGAGATGCGCCGTGCATAGTTGTTCCCCCAAATACCGCGGACGCCGGTTCATCCGGCCTGCTGCAATCGCGCTTCAGGAACATGAAATGCCGGCGTGCAAGCCGGGCACCCATCCTCAATGCCGCCTGCTGTTGCACGCGAACGATCACGATCGAAAGGTGAATGCGACGCCTTGCGAACACACTACCCAGTATTGGGTAGTGCCTCCGGTTACGTCAGTTTCAGGCTTCTCAAGCACCGCCAAAGCGAGGCCGGGTCCAATGGAGCTGGCGGGTGCTGTCAGACCAACCCAAACCAGTCCCGAAAATCGCGACGCACCGGCCCATGCAGCCAGAAGCTGTCCAGCCCCGTTTAATCCGCATTACGGAACACCGCCGGGGCCTGCCGCGTAAGGCGGGCCTCGTCAGTGCCTCCGTCTCGCGTCCATTGGCTCGGATGAAATTAGCACCGCTTTAACGCGAACGTCGCTCTCCTCGTGCCCTTAAAGACGAAGGGCTAATTCGAAGGAGGCGCGTGATGCGGGCAAAGCTGGTGATAGCGGGCTTTATCGTGGGGTGGTTGCTGCTGCCTGTGGCGGCCTGGGCGCAGGATAGCGAGGGCGTTGACGAGGACACGGTCGTTCTGGCGGTTCGCGCAGAGTACCAGCGAGAAATTATTGCGCTGGCGGCGGAGCTGCCGCAACCGTCAGAAGATGTTGAGTGGTGGATCGTGATATCGCGCTTCACCATCGAGCCAAGCCAGGATGAGGCGTTCATTTGTGGTGACATCGATTTCATAACCGTCGGGCAGTTTGAAGATTATTACGTCCGACATATGGAACTTGAAGATCAGGTGCAGTTCTTTTTTTCGCCCGATGATTCCGCGGTGCTGTTGTACCGCGGGCAACGCGATGCGGGCTGTGAACGGCATTGGCCCTCAAGTCTCGAGCCAGAGGCATTGGTTCGATCAGGTGAATTCTCGGCTCGGTTCGAAGAGCATTTTGCGCGCGCTGTTGCCCGAGCAGATGAATTGCGCACGCCAATCGCGGTCGGTGAACTGAGCATGGCCCTCAGCGCAGCGAGTTTGATTTTCGGTCAGCACGTCGACCGCATCGAGGACGACTCGGATCTGGTTCAGTTTATTCAGTGTGCAGCGCGAATCGGATCACCCGATCGAGCGGCTGAACTGGGAGTAGACCTCGAGGCCGCAGTCGCACTCTATCTGGATGACGCGACGGCGCGCCAGCAGGACGTTCGTGAGCGGCTCGAGCGCCACATCAGCAGGCATATTGAGCAGACCGCATACGCCAGACGTGGGGACGCAGAGGCCAACCCCTTACTCCCCGATATTGCCCAGCAGCATTTTGAGGCTCTGTTCGCTGCCTATGTGCGGGGCATTCACGCGCCGCTTCCCGAACCCGTAGCCGCTGAGCATGAGCGGTATTGTGTGGCCTGGCTCAACGATGTGGTCGATTAGTCGGCATAGCCGTGGCGGGGGGCAGGCGCTGTGTTGAACGCGCGATATCCCGGATCGTGGCCGGCGTCCAATGTGTGGCTCCCGCTCGGCCTGAGGATTGGTGCGCCATTGTACTTCAAAAGCCTGCGGTGCGGGTGCCGCTTTCATCCGCGGCAACGATTATCTGCGCGATGGGGCCCATCGGCGTCCGGCCGCAGCCTGCGCTGTGTGCGCAGTGTCAGCGCTTTCCAAATGCGGACCCCGCGCCTACCATTTGAGAAGATGCTGAAGTCGATGAGTTTTTAGCCGGGCAGAGGAGCTTTGCAAGGACGGTGGGGGTGTTCATAAAGGAGGTGTCGACGCCATCCACGGCTGTGCTTGATGAGCCGTTGCCGATCCTCGAATTCGAGACACAACAGCTCGACCCCACGCAGCGCTTCGAGGCGTGGCGCCAGCAGGTCGCGCCGGTTTTCGATATCGAGGCTGATGAGCGCTCTGTCCGCACGGGGAT
>DAIQNP010000055.1:0-11779 GCA_036788335.1 Erythrobacter sp. | reverse complement strand
CCAACATCACCGAGGTGATCGGGATGGAGGGCGACGTGATCGTGACGCAGGAACTGTTCAAGTTCGAATATCTGGACGAAACCGACGACGGCAAGATCATCGGCGAATTCCGCGCTTCTGGCCTTCGCCCCTACACGCTGGAAAAGGCGCGGCAGTTCGGCTTCGATCAGGCGTATTTGGAAGCGTGCCTGTAAGGCAGGCGGCGCGGCCTGACCGGCCAGCGGCCGGTCGGCCTTGGGACGACTTCGGCGTCGAATACCGCTAATCCGATGTCCTCAACTTGCAGACCAGACGGGCAGCACCGCTGCCCGCAAGGCTGACCGGCCGCCCGCAGCGACGCTGGCGAAGCCAGCATGAGCGAGGACAACGCACGCCAGAGGGCGTGCGCACATCAGACTCACAAACTCCCGATCACGACGGGCAGGCTCATCGCCAGACATCCGCCGCCCATGATCGCGGCGAGCATGAACATGCCGGTCCACGGCACCCACCCCACCTGCTCCAACCGCGCGACATCGCGGCTGCGCACCCGGCGGCGGTCCATGACATAGGCGAACAGCGCCAGCAGCCAGAACCCGCCGCCGATGATGGCAAGCTGTTGGGCATCGCTCAGAAGCTGGAACTGCGCCGCAAGGTACATGGCGCGTGCATTTAGAGCGCCGCGCGCCTTGCGCAATCCCTGCGCCTGTTCCAAGCCCGCGGGCGATGGATGGCTCGATCGCTCGCCCTCGCCCGCTGCTTGCGCTGGGCGTCCGCCTCGCAGCGGCGCTGGCGCTGGCAACGATGGCGATGCTGGTCAAGCTGGCAGGCGAGCGCGGCGCGCATCTGATCGAACTGATCTTCTGGCGCCAGGTGCTCGCTGTCGTGCTGCTCGGAGGCGGCCTCGCATTAACGGGACGGCTTGCCTTGCTGCGCACCGTCCGCCTGAAAAGCCACGCCCTGCGCTCGGCCACCGGGCTAGCGGGGATGCTGACCACCTATGGCGCGGTGCTGCTGTTGCCGCTTGCCGAAGCCACCACGCTGGGCTTTACCGCGCCGATCTTCGCGGTGCTGATTGCGATGACGCTGTTCGGCGAGAAGATCGGACCCTATCGCTGGGCGGCGGTCGCCATCGGGTTTTCCGGGGTGCTGATCGTGATGCAGCCCGGCACGGAATTGAACACGGGCGTGACCCTGTTCGGAATCGCGGTGGGCCTCGCTGCGCCGTTGATGGTGTCGCTCATCAGCTTCCAGATCCAGGACCTCAACACCACCGAAAACCCGTGGAGCATCGTGTTCTGGTTCGCGGCGCTCAGTACGCCGGTGGTCGCGGTCGCCATGCCTTTCGTGATGGGGTCGCATGACCTGACCACCTGGGGCATCATCCTTGCGATGGCGCTGGCCGGGACGTTGGCGCAGGTGCTGCTGACAACCTCGCTGCGGTTCGGGTCGGCGGCGGTGATCCTGCTGATGGACTACACCGCGATCATCTGGGCGAGCATTTACGGTTACACCATCTTCGACCGCGCCCCGCCCGCCAACCTGTGGCTCGGCGCGCCGTTGATTATCGGCGCCGGGCTGCTGATTGCCTGGCGCGAACGGCAGCTTGCCCGCTCCCGCCTTCGCTCCGTCGAATAGCGCGGACCTGCTGGTCGGTGATCGGGTTGGTGTGACAGGACTATGGCAAAGGAGCACACCGCCATGAATACCAAAAACCTGATTCTCGCCCTCGCCCTCGTGCCGATTGCGCTGACAACGGCGGCCTGCAACACCGTTTCGGGTGCAGGTGAAGATCTGCAATCGGCGTCGGATGAGGTAAGAGAAGAAATCTGATCCGGTCAGGAAGCGCTTCACGTTCCCGTCAGGAAGATTTAGGCAGAGCCCAACGTTAATCGATCACGATCGACCGAAAGGAACTGCCAATGTTTCGCAAAGTGCTGGTTGCCGCTGTCCTCGCCTCGCTGTCGCTTGGCGCGACCGCGTGCAACACCGTCAAGGGCGTGGGCGAAGACATCAAATCTGTGGGACGGGCCGGCGAGCGGGCGATCGACTGACAACGGTCGATCAGCGCCGGTAGGCCAGAATGATATTGTTGGCGGGCATGGCAACGCGGGTGCTGCGGGCCATGCCGCAGCCTTTTGCCAACCGATCCACTTCATCCGTGTGGCGCAGTCCCCAGCGCGGATTGCGCGTCTTGAGGCTGGCGTCGAAATCGCGGTTCGACGGTGCCGTTTCCACGCCTCGCTCAATATAGGGGCCGTACAGGATCAATGGCCCCTGAGTGTTGCCCAAAACGCGGGCAGCGCCGACAAAGAGTCCGTCAGTGGCTTCCCACGGACTGATGTGCACCATGTTGATGCACACGATGGCATCGGCCTCGTCGACCGGCCATGCGTCGGGTGCTGACGCATCAAGCAGCAGGGGCGCTGCCAGATTGGTGCCGACATACTCGTCTCGGTACGCGGCAATCGACGCCAGCGCGTCCGGGTCCGGATCGGTCGGTTGCCATGTCAACGCCGGGAAATGCCCGGCAAAAAATGCCGCGTGCTCGCCGGTCCCGCTTGCGATTTCGAGCACAAAGCCCGCTGCGGGCAATTCGCGCGCCAGCACCTCGGCAATCGCCTCACGGTTGCGCAAGGTGGCAGGAGCGTGCTGTTTCATCTTAATTGACCTGCCGGTCATGCCCTTCCCAGAACGGCGCGCGCAATTGTCGGCGCAGGATCTTGCCCGACGGATTGCGCGGCATTGCCGGGATCACATCGACACTCTTGGGTGCCTTGAAGCCGGCGATCCGTTCCCGCGTCCAGGCGATCACGTCGTCGGGATCGACTGCGCATCCCGGCTTGGCAACCACGCAGGCCTTGACCTCCTCCCCCCACGTTTCGCTTGGCACGCCGATCACCGCGACCTCGGCGATGGCAGGGTGGCCGTAGATCGCGCTTTCGACTTCCGCGGGATAAACATTCTCGCCGCCCGAGATGATCATGTCCTTGATCCGGTCCTGGATATAGACATAGCCGTCCTCGTCCATCACGCCAGCATCGCCCGTATGGAGCCAGCCATCGGGATCAATCGTGCTGGCGGTGGCTTCGGGCAGCCGCCAATAGCCCGCGGTGTTGGAGGGCGAACGGACGCAGACCTCGCCGATTGCGCCGCGCGGCACCTCGCGATTGTCGGCATCGCGCACTTCGATTGCGGCCCCCGGACAAGCCTTGCCTGCCGAACGCATCCGCGGATTGCCTTCGAGCGTGTGATCCTCGGGCGGCAGTAGCGAGATCGTGCCGCTGGTCTCGGTCATGCCGTAGGCCTGCAGGAAGCGCGTGTTGGGCATGGTCCGGACCGCCTCTTTCAGCAGTTCGAGCGGCATCGGCGCAGCGCCGTACATCAGGTATTTGAGATTACCGAAATCGGTGGTCGCGGCGCGCGGATGCTGGACCACCATCTGCAAGGCGGCCGGCACGATGAACATGTGGGTCGCCCCGGCCTCGATCGCCTCGAGCACCCCGACCGGCGTGAATTCGGCCTGCACAAGACTGCGAATACCATTGGCAACGGCGATGTTCATCAGCCCGGTGCCGCCGATATGGGCGCAGGGCATGGCGATCAGCATGCAATCGTCGGGCGCGTAGAAATTCCATGCCAGCCCCGCTGCGTTGCCCGGATTGCGCAGGCCAAGCAGGTTGGTGTTGGACAGCATCGCCCCCTTGGGATTGCCGGTGGTGCCCGAGGTGTAAAGCTGCAACACCGGCTCGTGCGGTTCCGGCGGGGTGTAGCTGCCAGGCTTGAGCCCGGCGGCTTCGGCGCGCGCAACCTCGCCCTCGATCACCTGCGGGCTGGTCGAAAGCTCACCCGCGACCGTTGTGGCAGTGGACATGAACTCTGCCCCGGCAAACAGCAGCTTGGCTTCGGTATCCTTCAGGATATAGCCGATCTCGGGCGGGGCCAACCGCCAGCCGATCGGCACCATCACCGCCCCCATTCGCGCAGCGGCGAGATAGAGCAGGAAGTAGGTGTCGGCATTCTTGCCCAGCCATGCCACCCGGTCGCCCTTCTTCACCCCGCGGGCCTGCATCAGCGCAATCAACTGGCGCGTTAGGCAGTCCACCTCGGCGTAGGTAGTGACCTGTCCCTCCTGATCGAAGGCCGGCCCCTCGGGGCGTTCGCCCGCCCAGAAGTGCAGGATATCGTCGAAGTTCGTATGATCATGATAGGCGTCGTTCGCCATCGTGCTCTCTCCCAAAAGCCGAGTGAGCCAAGGTTAGGCGAAATCAGTCGCGCCGGTCCAGTGCCGATTGCGCCCTAGCGGAACCGACCATGCCGTCGTGCGATGGGCTCGCGCAGGATCAGCCAGACGAACAGACCAATGGGTCCGGCGAGAAAGGTCGCGATCAGGACCGGAGCCTGCACCAACCGGGGGATCTTCTTGGCATCGCCATCGCGCACGATCCACAGGCCAACGAACAGGTCGAAGGCAAGGTAATGAGTCCAGCCGATCGTCACACCTGCATCGGTGGCAAACACCGCACGCACGCCTTCGATGCTGGTGAAGTCCGCCCCGCCTCCGCCCGGGCCTCCGCCAGGGCCGAACGTGCCGGTCAGCAACCCGATCAGCCCGGCAGCGTAGACGAAGCACAAAAGCCCCACGCCGAGATAGAGTATGCCCGACAGCAGCGCTGGCCAGCGCGGCAGGAGCACAAGGCAGATCCACGCTATAATCGCGATCAGGTTGACCGCACCGAAAACGAAGGCCCAATCCATTACGATATGGCCTCCGTCTGGCCTGCACGGCGCCATTCGCGCGCGGCGCGGCGCATGGCGTCATTGTCATGGGTGAAGCGCCCACCCGCCCGGCGCAGCGCCAGCCCCAGCGCGGCTTCCGCCACCAGCCTCGCATCGATCGACCGGAACCGCGCACGCGGCCCGGTCAGCAGCGGATCGACCAGCGGAGCGGCCAGAATGCCGATCCGCTCGATCATCCGGCGGTCATGCTCGCGCTCACCGCGCAGCAGGCCGGGCCTGAGAATGTCGAGCCGCTTGAACCCTACACGCGAAACTGCGTCCTCGGCCTCAGCCTTGACCCGCATGTAAAGCGCTTTCGACTGCGCATCGGCCCCGGCCGCGCTCACCAGCACCAGGTTCGGCACGCCTGCGCGACGGGCGGCCTCGGCGGTGGCGAGCACCAGATCGTGATCGACCGCACGAAACGCGGCCTCGTCCCGTCCGGCCTTCTTCCAGGTCGTACCAAGCGCGCAGATCAGCGCGCGCGGGCGGACCGCTTCCATAACTTCGGCCCAGTCGGCAGGATCGGCGACGAACATTTCCAACCGCGCACCGGGCGGCAGCGTTGCCTCGCGCCGGGCGATGCCAAGGATGCGCGCTTCATCGCCAGCGCTGGCGACTTCGATCACCCGGCGGCCGATCAACCCGGTCGCCCCGACCAGCGCCACGCGCACCGGCCCGATGCGGCGTTCGTCAGACATTGGTGAGGCCCATGATGCGGTCACCATAGATGGCGGTGCAAGACTGCATGGCGAAGCGATCGCTCATCCCGGCAATGAAATCGGTGATCATCCGCGAACGCTGCGGTTCCTGCTCCGGCAGGCGCGTCCGCCAGTCTTCGGGCATCAGCCGCGCGTCCTGCGAATAGGCGGCAAACAGCCGGGCCACGACGTCGCGCGCGCGCTCGGCTGCGGCAACCTGTTCGCGGTGATAATAGAGCTTGTCGTACATGAACGCTTTCAATCGCCGCTCCTGCGCCGCCATCGCAGGCGAGAACCCGGCAAGTTGCCGTCCTGCCGCGCGCACCTCGGCGACCGAACACAGGCCCTGAGCCTGAGCCTGCGTGTGGGCGAGCACGTCATTCACCATCAATCCGATCTGGTCCCGAACCATCTCGCGCAACAGACGCTCTCGCGGAGCAAGGGGAAAGCGTTTTTCGACCGCCCGCCACTGATCCGCGAGGAAATCCAGTTCCATGAGGTCGTCAAGCGCCAGAAACCCGGCGCGCAAGCCGTCGTCGATATCGTGATTGTCATAGGCAATGTCGTCCGCCACCGCCGCCACCTGTGCCTCGAGCGAGGGCCAGGTGAGCAAGTCCATCGGAAACGCCGTGTCCAGTTCGGCCAGTGCCCAGTTCGGCGCGATTACCGGGCCATTGTGCTTGGCCAGCCCTTCAAGCAGGTCCCAGGTGAGGTTGAGCCCGTCATGCTGCGGATAGGGGCTTTCCAACCGCATCACCGTGCGCAGCGTCTGCGCGTTGTGACAGAAGCCGCCATGCCGCGCCATTGCTGCGGACAGGGCCGTCTCGCCCGCATGGCCGAAGGGCGGGTGGCCGAGATCATGCGCGAGGCACAGCGCCTCTGTCAGGTCTTCATCCAGTCCCAGCACGCGCGCCATCACACGGCCGACCTGCGCGACTTCGAGACTGTGCGTCAGGCGGGTGCGGTAGTGATCGCCATCGGGCGCAATGAACACCTGGGTCTTCGACTTGAGCCGCCGGAAGCTCATCGAATGCACGATGCGATCGCGATCGCGCTGGAAATCGCTGCGGGGTCCGCGCTGTTCGCCGGTCGGCACCCCGCCCCATTCGCGCCCGCCGTGGGCATGGGGATCGGCGGCATAGGGGGCGCGGGTCATCACGGCCTAGGCGATTAGGTCAGCCGGCCCGGCATCTCAACCGGAACAGGACGCGAACTCTTCAGATTGTCGGGATTATGGGCCGATTGCATAAGGTATGGGGCCGCCCGCCGGTGATTGGGGGGAGGCAGACGGCCCCAAGGGCCTGTCGGTGCGACCCGAAGACCCGGATAATGCCATTACGTTTCCGTGACAAAATCCGCGCGCCAACTAGGAGGTGATCGTGCGACTTGCACCTGCCCACTGCCCGTCCTGCGACCAGAAGAGGCGATGCTGCGCCCAACCGAGGACTAGTCCACCAATTCCTCTTCGAGAATCCAGTTTGCCGCCGCCTCGCAATGGATTCGGGTGCTGTCGAACACCGGCAAGACATTGGCATCGACATCGACCACCAGATCCAGCTCGGTGCAGGCCAGCACGATCGCTTCGGCCCCCTCCTGCGCCTTGTTGGTGATGATCGTCTTCAAGGTCCGTTCCGCTTCGCGGGTTACGCGGCCCAGCATCAGTTCGTCATAGATGATCTTGTCGAGCATCTCGACATATTCGAGATTGGGCGGCAGCAGGTCGATCCCGTGTGCAACCAGCCGTTTGCGGTAGAAGCTTTCGGTCATGACATTGCGGGTGCCGAGCAAAGCCGCATTGCCGTGCCCGGCGCGCTTGATCGCCATGCCGACGAATTCGGCGATATGCAGGATCGGGATGTTCACTGCGGCGGCGACATCGTCGTAGAGCTTGTGCATCGAATTGGCGCCGATGAGCAAAGCGCCCGCGCCGGCATCCTCCAGCCGCTTGGCGCTTTCGCACAGCACGGTCGACGCGCGCTGCCAGTCGCGATCTTCGCGCAGGGCGAAAAGCTGACAGAAATCGAGGCTCTCGATCAGCAGCGGCGCGCTCGCCATCGGTGCCGCGCGTTTCTGGACGATGCGGTTGATGCGATCATAGTACATGGCCGTGGAGACCCAGCTCATGCCGCCGATGATGCCCAGTTTGCGCAAACGCTGCGTCCTTCGAATCCGTGTTGCAGATGCGAAGGTTCTAACCGGCAAGCGCGGCCAGCGTCCATAGGCCGCACCAGAAGCGCGGATTATCGTCGAGGTTGCCCGGAAGTGAGGTTTTCGAGCCACGCCGAAAGATCAGCCAAAGTCGCTTGCGGCGCTTCTTCGTGCGGCAGGTGTCCGATGGCGGGATAGACCTTCAGCGCAGCATTGGGCATTGTCCTGGCAAGCCATTCTCCTGCCTCGACCGGGATCAGCTGATCCTCCTCGCCCCACAGGATGAGCGTGGGGGCAGTGATACCGGCAATCTCGGCCTCGCTCAGCGGATCGTAGGGAACACCGAAGCGCTTCATCGTCGCGCGGCGGTTGCCGGGGTACCGCAGCAGTTCCCAATAGCGGTCAATTGCCGCCTCGTTTGCCACCGATTGGACCGAGACGCTCTGTTCGAGGCTTTGCGCAATCAGGCTGCGAGGGGTAATCTGTTCGACGATCCGATTGATCCCCGGCGTTTGCGCGATGGCAAAACCGATGTTACCGCCGCCATCATCGTCATCCTCCCCCAGATCGAGCATCAGTCCGCCGCTGGCATCGACCAGCACCAGCGCCGAGACCCGTTCCGGGTAGGCGACCGCGAAAGCCAGCGCGTGCTTGCCGCCCATCGAATTGCCGGCGAGGACGAAACGTTCGAGTCCCAGTGCGTCGGCGACCTGGCGAATGTCGTCGGCATAATTGACACGGCTGTAATCGTGCGCCGGGTCCGGCCCGGTCAGGCCGTGGCCGACCTGATCAAATCGGATAACGCGGTAGCGGTCCTTGAGCGCGGCGACCCACGGTTCCCAAGTATGCAGGTCCGCGTTCGATCCGTGCAACAGCATGATCGCAGGCGCGTCCCTGGGTCCTTCGTCGCGCAGGTGGACGGTGACACCATCGCTGATCGCGACGAATTGCGAAGGCGGCCCCCCATACTTGGCGCGCATCGCGCCCGGATCGGTATCGGGCGTGCGGAACACAAGAAAGGCGATCAGCAGGATCGCGATGAGCGCGAGCAGTCCGCGCCAGAGCCATTTCATTCCGCTTCCATCCCCCTGATCCAACGCCGCACCACGGCTGCGCCGTCACGGTCGATACTCGCCTTGCCGAGTTCGGGCATGGCAATGCCGGCTTCGGCGTTTTCCATTCGGTAGAGCAGGATCGAGTCACCGGGCGCGCCGGGCAGAATCGCGAATTCATGCCCCCCCGCCCCGCGCCCAGCCGCCACCGGACGCTTCATGATGCCGAGCGCATGGGCATCGTCCTGCTCCCAGCGCAGGTCGAGCCCTGAATTGGAAGCCGCCCCGCCCGGCTGATGGCAGTGCGCGCAGTTCACATCGAGATAGGCGCGGGCCAGCGGTGCGGCGGGGCCGGTCGCGTGCCCCGCCCAGTCGGGCAAGCTGTCCGCGCCTTCCGGCACGTGATCGAGCAGGCCGGCGCGTGTCATCTGTCCCAACCATTCGCCAGACAGGTTGCGCGCCTTGGGGCCGATCGGGATCACCGCGCCGTCCTTGCCGTGGCAAGTCTTGCATTGGTTCTTGTTGGGAATGGCATAGGCGATCGCCTCTCCCGCCGGGGTGACCAGATCGACCCGCCCGCCGGTCAGCGCTAATGTTGCCTCGCTTTGTTCGGCGTTCCAGCGATAGGGTAGCGCCGTCCAGCCATCCGCGCGGTGGAGCAGAACGCGGGTTTCGATCAGCCGCCGCTCAGGCCCCTGACCAAAGGTAAAGGTCTTGATGATCGCCGCGCCGACCGGGAATTTCAGCAGGCCGTCGCCCTCGGCGGTCAGCTGCGTGCCTTGGGGGAGGTAGAGGAAGCGCAGCTTGTCCGCTCCGTCCGACCACAGCGGAGTCTTGAGTGCATAAGGGGTGACCCCCAAGCCGGGCACTTGCCGCGCGGCATTGGTGAAAAAGCCATAGTCTTCGAGCGTGCGAGGGAAATCGGTGCCGATGATTGCCGCGTCATTGACGGCCGCCCCGTCGTTGACCGCGGCATGGCCGAGCGCCGCGCCGAATGTGGCGCAAGCCAGCGCAAAAAGGCCCGGTCCGCGCCTCACTGCAACCGCGCCTCCATGCCCTCTGGCAGTTTAACCGCCGCAAGCATCGGCTGCGTCGCCGCGGCGTCCGGCTCGTACAGTCGCGGCTGCGCCTCGGTGAAGGGCTGGCCAACCGTGGTCAGGCCGAGCGTCAGAACCGGCACCGTGTCACGCATGACAAGGTTCCGGTGCAGTCCGTCGGTCAAAACCGGCGGCATCGCGCCGCCCATCGCGCCCGCAATCAGCGCGCCGCCCGTAAAATCTGGCGCAGTCCCGCCCGAACCGTAGATATTGCCGCGCAGCATCACATCGACCGGGCGCGGCTGATAGCGCGCGTCATCGAATGCCTGCGTGTAGGCGATCAGCATCACGTGGGCGGTGCCATTGTTGATCAGGGCATTGTCGGCCACCACCACACCCTTGTTCGCCATCACCATCACCCCGGTCCCCGCCGGAACGCTGGCGACGATATTGCCTTCGGGCGCGAAGTTGGCTGTGTTGTTGTCGATCACCGCATTGCGCGCAATCAGCACCTGCCCGCCGCCAACTTTGGGCAGGCCGGGCAGGTCGAACACCAGAATGCCCCCGGTGTTGCGGGTCGCAAGATTCTCGGTCACCTCGGCGCGGTTGGAATTCTCGATCTCGATCCCGGCGACGTTCTCGACCACGCGGTTGCGGCGCACGATGATGTTGTCCGACTGGCCGACATAGATGCCTGCATCCGACGCGCCGCGCACATAGCTGTCCTGAACCAGCACATTGGTGCTTTCCACCGGATAGATGCCATAGGCGCCGTTCGTCGCCAGCGGTCCGCCGGTCCATTCGACCCGCAGCGCATGGTAGATGATATTGTCCGCGCCCTTGGACTTGATCCCGTCGCCCTTGGCGTTCTCCACTGCGAAATCGCGCAAGGTGACGTTGTCGGACGTGACCAGCAGGCCCTCGCCCGCGCCGGCTTGCGCGGTAAAATCGAGCACGCTCTGATCCATCCCCGCGCCGCGCACCGTCACGCCGTCGACATCAAGGCTGAGCCCGTCGGTCAGCACGAACCGCCCCTTGCCGAGTTCGATCACATCGCCCGGCGCGGCGAGGATCAGCGCCTCCTGCAGGCGGGTGGCCGCGTCTTCGCCGGGTTCGATACGGTGGGTTTCGGCGGCGAGCGGCAATGCAGATGCCAGCAAGACGGCGGCCAGAACCAGACGTTTCATCACTAATCTCCCACTCCGCCGACTAGTGTGGCGCAAGGGAATGAGCAAAAGCAAGCGGCGCGTCCGGGAAACGCGTCTCAGCCGATCCCCAGCGTGCACAGCCCGGCGCTGGAGGTGAGCACCGCGACCGCTTCGCCATCCTCGACCCGGCGCAGGCGCTTGACCAGTTCGCCGAGGCCGAAGCCTTCCTCAGGCTCACCCTCCAACGGTGCCATGCCCTGACGCAGTTTCCACAGTTGCACCACGGTCAGCCGGTCGACCATCCGGTCCGCCATGCAGCCTGCACGCCGCTCACCGATGCCCGCATCGACCAGCGCGCCCTTGACCTGACCTGCGATCAGAGGGTTGGCGAGCCCGGAATACACCGCTCCGCCCGCCAGCAGCAGCACCATCAGTACGATGATCACCAACTTGCGCATCGTTCGCCCTGCCCCGGTCGCCTCAGTCGAGCGACTTGACGATTTCCTCGACCATCTTCTTGGCGTCGGCCAGCAGCATGACCGTCTGGTTCATGTAGAACACGTCGTTGTCGACCCCGGCATAGCCAACGCCGCCCATCGAGCGCTTGATGAAGAACACCTGCTTGGCCTTGTCGACGTCGAACACCGGCATCCCGTAGATTGGGCTGGATTTGTCGGTCTTGGCTGCGGGGTTCACCACGTCGTTCGCGCCGATGATGAAGGCGACGTCGCACTGGGCGAAGTCGGAGTTGATGTCCTCGAGTTCGAACACCTCGTCATAAGGCACGGATGCTTCGGCGAGCAGGACGTTCATGTGCCCCGGCATCCGCCCCGCGACGGGGTGGATGGCGTATTTCACCTCGACGCCCTTTTCCTTCAATTTGTCGCCCATTTCGCGCAGCGCGTGCTGGGCCTGGGCGACCGCCATCCCGTAAC
>DAIQNP010000054.1:518-11791 GCA_036788335.1 Erythrobacter sp. | reverse complement strand
ACCGGCGCGCTGATGGCGATGAGCAAGATCGCGCTGCGCACCATGCCGGGGATCGACCGCCCGGCGCTCGCCGCGATCATGCCGACCTTGCAGGCGCATGACGTGGTGATGCTCGACCTGGGCGCCAACACCGAAGCGAACGCGCGCAATCTGGTGCAGTATGCGGTGATGGGCGCAGCCTATTCGCGCATCGTCAACGGGTTCGAACGCCCGGTGGTTCGCCTGCTCAATATCGGCACCGAGGAAATCAAGGGCACCGACCAACTGCGCGACGCCGCCGCGACGCTGACGGCGGCAACCGCGGCCAACGGGTTGGCGCTCATCTTTGACGGCTTCGTCGAATCCGACAAGATCAACCGCGGCGAGACCCATGTGGTGGTGACCGACGGTTTTTCGGGCAATATCGCATTGAAGGCGATCGAAGGTTCGGCGCGGTTCGTGACCGACCTGCTGAAGCAGGCCTTCACCAGCTCGATCCGGTCGAAGATCGGGTTCCTGGTGTCGCGCCCGGCCACTGAATTGCTGCGCCACCATCTCGATCCCAACAATCACAATGGCGCGGTTTTTCTGGGGCTCAACGGCGTGGTGGTCAAAAGCCACGGCAGCGCCAATGCCAAGGGCGTGGCCCACGCGGTCGCGGTGGCGGCGCGCCTGCTCGAAAACCGGCTGACCGAACGGATCGCGCACGATCTGGCCGAACTGGGGCAGGGTGCCTATGGCGGCAACGGGGCCTCTCCCTCGCGCGCCGGGTCGAGCGCCGGTTCCGGCGAGGCGGCGGCGTGATCGGATCGCGAATGCTGGGAACAGGATCGGCGCTTCCCGCGCGAATCCTGACCAATGCCGAACTGGCCAGACAGATCGATACTTCCGACGAATGGATCGTCGAGCGCACCGGCATCCGCCAGCGCCATATCGCGGGCGAGGGCGAAACCACGTTCACGCTGGCGCTGGCTGCCGCGCAGGCCGCGCTGGCCGATGCCGGGATCGAGGCATCGAGCATCGGGCTGATCGTGCTGGCGACCGCAACCCCCGACAACACTTTCCCCGCCACCGCCACGAAGGTTCAGGCCGCGCTGGGCTGCAACGGCTGCGTTGCCTTCGATGTGGCGGCGGTGTGTTCGGGGTTTCTGTATGCGCTGGGCATCGCCGATTCGTTGCTGAAGACCGGGATGGCAAAGCGCGCGCTGGTGATCGGGGCCGAGACCTTCAGCCGTATCCTCGACTGGGAAGACCGCGCAACCTGCGTGCTGTTCGGCGACGGGGCCGGAGCCGTGGTGCTCGAAGCGCCGTCAGGCGAGGCGGCGCAAGGCGCAAACCCGCCCGGAATCATCGCTACTCGGCTCCATGCCGACGGGGCCAACCACGATCTGCTCTATGTCGACGGCGGGCCTTCGACCACCCAGACTGTCGGCCACCTGCGGATGAAGGGGCGCGAGGTGTTCCGCCACGCGGTCGTCAATCTTGCCGGGGTTCTTCAGGAAGTGATTGAAGATGCAGGTATAAAGGTCGACGATATCGACTGGGTCGTACCGCATCAGGCCAATGCCCGGATCCTCGATGCGACCGCGCGCAAGCTCGGCATCGCGCCGGAAAAAGTGATCGTGACTGTCGATCGCCATGCCAACACCTCGGCCGCGTCGGTGCCGCTCGCACTGGACACGGCTCGCCGCGACGGGCGGATCAAGCCGGGCGATCTGGTCATGTTCGAGGCAATGGGCGGCGGCTTCACCTGGGGTGCCAGTCTGGTGCGGATGTGACAATCGCGGCGCGTCTGGCCGTTGTCCCCATGCCAATGCGTGCAAATCTTGCATTTCTTTCACCACTGCGTTGCAATTGCGCCGCAATTTTGTAAGTTCAGTGATCGTCGACCGGGTCGCGCCATCGAAGGAGAACAATAATGATGCGTTCGGTAGGCACTTTGACTCGCGCCGATCTGGCCGAGACGATCAACCGCAAGCTGGGTTTCAGCCGGGCAGAATCGCTCGATCTGGTGGAGGCCATCCTCGACAAGATGAGCGACGCGCTCGCGCGCGGTGAGAATGTGAAGATTTCCGGGTTCGGCAGCTTCGTGCTGCGCGACAAGAACGAGCGGATCGGCCGCAATCCCAAGACCGGGATCGAAGTGCCGATCACGCCCCGCCGGGTGATGACGTTCCGGGCCAGCCAATTGCTCAAGGAACGGATCGCCACCGCGGACTGACAAGGGCAGAGGCAGGAATGGCCGCGTTCGAAGACGGCAAGGACGACAGCGCGCTGCGCACGATCGGTGAGGTCAGCGATGCGCTCGGCATCAAGCCGCACGTGCTGCGCTATTGGGAGCAGCAGTTCCCGTTGCTGCGCCCGCTCAAGCGCAGCGGCAGGCGGCGCTATTACCGCCCCGCCGATGTCGAACTGGTCGAAGCGATCGACCGGCTGGTCAACCGCGAAGGCTATACGTTGAAGGGTGCCGAGGCCGTGCTGCGCGCCGCCTCCCTTCCCGAAAGCGAGCGGCGACGCGACGACCGCCGCAGCGGGGATCGCCGGGCGGGCGGAGGCGAGATGCAGCCGGGTGTGCGGGTGACCGTGACCGATGGGCCGGAGACGGACTCGCCCGCGGCAACCGATCCGGCTCTGGACATGGCGGAAGTGATCGCCGGCCTGAAAGCCGTGCGCGCCCGGCTGGCAAGCGCGCTGGAAGCCTGAGGCGCAGCCCTACTCCGCCGCCAGCAACGCGGCTTCGCCCAGATCGACGCTGACCAGCCGCGAGACGCCTTGCTCCGCCATCGTTACCCCGAACAATCGGTGCATCCGGCTCATCGTCACCGCATTGTGGGTGACGATCAGGTAGCGGGTCGCGGTGGTGCTCACCATCGAATCGAGCAGGTCGCAGAAGCGTTCGACATTGGCGTCGTCGAGCGGCGCGTCGACCTCGTCGAGCACGCAGATCGGCGCGGGGTTGGTGAGGAACAGCGCGAAGATCAGCGCGGTCGCGGTCAGCGCCTGCTCGCCGCCCGACAGCAGGGACAGCGATTGCAATCGCTTGCCCGGCGGCTGGGCGAAGATTTCGAGGCCGGCTTCGAGCGGATCGTCGCTGTCGACCATCGCCAGATGCGCCTGCCCGCCCTCGAACAGTCGGGTGAACAGCACGCGGAAATGGCCGTCGACTTCCGTAAAGGCGGCGCGCAGCCGTTCGCGCCCTTCGCGGTTGAGGCTGCCGATCGAACCGCGCAGCCGGGCGATGGCCTCCGCCAATTCGGCCTGTTCGCCGGCGTTGGTGCCCTGTTCGGCCTCGATCCGCGCCAGCTCGTCGGCGGCGACCAGATTGACGGGGCCGATCCGCTCGCGTGCGGTGGTGAGCCGGTCGAGCTCCTCGGATTCGGCCCCGGCATGGCGCAGGTCGCTCTCGGTAAAGCCGAAGCGTTCGCCCAGCAGCGGCGGCGGGCACTGGAAGCGCTCGCCCGAGACCCGCGCCATTTCAGCCCGGCGCGATTCCTGGCTTTCGGCCCGCGCGGCGAGGCTGGCGCGGCCCTCGCGCGCCTGCGCCAGGGTTTCGGTGCGCTGCGCCAGCTGCTGGTCGGCGGTGCGCTGGCGTGCATCGGCGGCGCGCATCGCCTGTTCGGCGGCGGCGAGGTCCGCGGTCAGCCGTGTGCGGGTCGCCTCCCCGGCTTCGATCTCGGCGACGAGCGCGGCGGGCCTCGCGGCGTGAACCGCGCGCTCCTCGGCGATTTCGGCGAGGCGGCTGGCGGCGTTGGCCATCCGCCGGGTCGCCTCGCTTGACCGCGCCTGCCAGCTGTTGTGATCCGATTGCTGGGCAGCAAGCCGTTCGCGACCCACCGCCAGCGCCTGCTCATGCGCGGCGAGCTCCGCCAGCGCGGCCTGTACTGCGCTGCGGGCGGCAGTGTTGCGGGCCTGTGCGGCGTCCAGCGCCGCGCGTCCGGCATCGCGGGGCGGCAAGCGATCACGGGCGGCGGCTGCGGTGGCGACATCAACCTCGGCGGCGGCGCGTTGCTGGCCAAGATCATCCGCGCTCAGCGCCAGTTCGGCCAGGCGCGCAGCGATCCGGTCCCTGGCGGCTTCGGCCTGGTCGAGCCTGCGCAGCGCTTGGCGCTCGGCATCGATGGCAGCGGCAATGGCGCGTTCGCGGGCGACCAGCGCCGTCTGGAGTGCGGACAGTTCCTCGCGCACCGCCCGGTCCTCGGCCTCGGCCGCCTCTGCTGCCTGACGCAGCGGCGGAAGTGCGGTGTCGAGTTCGGCGAGGCGGTTTGCCGCCTCCAGTTGCGCCGCCTCGGCCGCGCCTTCGCCGCGCGCGATGAAGCCGTCCCAGCGCCGCAAATGCCCGGCGCGGGTCACCAGCCACTCACCGGGGCCGAGCCTGCGCCCGTCATCTTCCGCGACGCAGTGCACCAGCGCGAGCCGGGCGCGCAGTTCTGCGGGGCAATCGCGGAGCTGGTCGAGCAGGCTGTCGGCGAGCGGCGGGGGCGGTTCCGCCCCGGTCCAGAAGCGGCCGTCCTGCGGGGTCGCGGGCGCGCCCAGCGGCGACTTGCCATCGCGGCCCAGCACGGCGGCGAGCGCCCGCTCGTAACCAGGCGCCACCCGGACCCGGTCGAGCGCGGTGGCGAGGCCCTGCCGGCCCGCCTCACGCTTGGCCCGCGCATCCCGGTCGCGGGCGAGGGCCGAATGTTCGCGCTCCACCCCGGCCAACTCGGCGCGTGCGGCGGCCAGCGCGGTCGCAGCAGTGTCGCGCAGCGCCTGCAATTCAGCCTTGCGCTGCTGCTCGGCGGTCAGCAGGGCGCGCAGCCGGGCAACCTCGCTGGCCGCATCCTCGGCGGCGCTGCGGGCATCGATCACTGCCTGTTCGGCATCCCCGCTGGCGGCGAGTTCCTCGCGCGTCCGGGCCAGCCGTGCGGCCTCCTGCACGAGCCGCTGCAACCGCGCCTCGGCCTGCGCGACGGCGGCTTCGGCGACCCGCCATTCGGCCTCGACCCCGGCTTGATCGGCGGTCGCCTGCGCGAGCGCGAGTTCGGCGGCGCGGCTGGCGCGTTCGCGTTCATTGGCGCGTTCCGCCAGCGCCGGGCGCGCGGCTTCGGCGGCGCTGACCGCCTCGCGGCTGGCGGCGAGGTCGCGGGTCAGCCGAGCGAGCGCATCGACCGCGTCGCGGGTCAGGCGGTCGGCATCGTCGCGGTCGGCCTCCAGCCGGCGCTGCTGGCGGTCGAGGTCCGCCACCCGGTTCTCGGCCGCCTCGAGCTTTTCGGTGAGCGCGGCCATGCGGTGGCCGTGGGCGCTGGCATCGTCGCGCCGGTCGGCGAGTTCGTCGCGCGCAGCGGTGAGCAGATGGGCGGCAGCGGATTGTTCGGCCTGCGCCTCGGCGACTGCTGACTGCGCTGCGGCGACTTTGGCTTCGGCCACTTCGGCGGCGGCACGCGCTTCCTTGGCGGCATAGGCGGCCTCGCGCCAGCGGGCGAACAGCACGCGGGCTTCGGCGGACTGGATCAGTCGCGTCAGTTCGGTGTAGCGCTCGGCCTGCTTGGCCTGCCGTTTCAGGCTGGCGATCTGCGTGTCGAGCCCCGCCATCAGGTCTTCGAGCCGCGCCAGATTTGCCTCGGCCCCGCGCAGCTTGCCTTCGGCATCCTTGCGGCGGACGTGCAAGCCCGCGATCCCGGCAGCTTCTTCGAGCATGGCGCGGCGTTCGGTCGGTTTGGCGGCGATCACCTGCGCGATCTTGCCCTGGCTGACGAGTGCGGGCGAGTGCGCGCCGGTGGCGGCGTCGGCGAAGGTCAGCGCCACGTCCTTGGCCCGCACGTCGCGGCCATTGACGCGGTAAGCGCTGCCGGCGCCGCGTTCGATCCGGCGGGTGACCACCAGTTCGTCGCCGCCGTCGTCGCTGGCGTGGAGCACGACCTCGGCGAATTCGCGTGCGGGGCGGGTCGAGGTGCCGGCGAAGATCACGTCTTCCATTCCCCCTGAGCGCATCGACTTGGCCGAGGTTTCCCCCATGACCCAGCGGATCGCCTCAAGCAGGTTCGATTTGCCGCAGCCGTTCGGCCCGACCACCCCGGTCAGGCCCGGCTCGATGCGCAAATCCGCCGGCTCGACGAAGCTCTTGAACCCGCTGAGCCTGAGCCGGTGGATCTGCATCAGTGTGTCGTCGCCCCCCTATGTGCCCTGACGCACCCCCGCGTGCGTCAGCGCGCCCCGGCGCGTTGGAGCAGGGGTTCGAGCTGGGCCCACTGGTTCTCGTCGAGCTTCTTGCCGTTGAGCAGAAAGGTCGGCGTGCCGGTGACGTTGTTTTCCTTGCCTTGGGCTTCGGCGGTTTGGACCAGCGTCTGGATCTTCGCCTCGTCGGTCAGGCAGGTGCGGGCCTGTTCGGCGCTGAGCCCACGCGCGGCGAAGAAATCGAGCAGGCCCGTCACCTCGGCGATCCGGGCAAAGCGCTGGTCGACCGGCAATTGCGCCGCCGCCTGCACCGCTTCGGGATTGCCCTGTAAGCCGGTGAAGACCTGTTCGAGATTCTGCCACACCTCGTCCGACAGCGGCTGCATCTGCTCCTTGGCGCCGCATTGGGTCATGGTGGCGATCACCACGTCGAAAGGGTTGAGGAAGATCTCGCGCAGTTCGAAGCTGACCCGGCCGCTGGCGACATACTTGTCCTTCAGCGTCGGCTTGCCGTTGACCGCGAAATTGGCGCAGGCACCGCAGGTGTGCGAGGCGAATTCGACCAGCTTCAGCGGCGCATCGGGATTGCCGAGGATATAGCCGCCTTCGTCGCTGATGGTCACCGTCTCGGTCCAGGACGTGCCTGCGGGCGCGGCGATCTCGGGCAGGGCTTCGCCGGCAATTTCGCCGTCGACGCCGTCCGCCTCGTTGCATCCGGCAAGCATCAACGGCGCGGCTGCGATGGCGCACAGGGTCAGGAATCGGGTTTTCATCTGTGGGAGTTCCTCCGGATCAGGGGCAAGGATAGGCGCGCGTGCGTCTGCCGGGCAAGCGCCGCGCTCTGCGGCCTGTGAAAAAGTCGGTCGTGACAAAGTGGGTCGCGCAACGGTTCATCATGGGCCACGGGATCAACCGGGTCCGAAGATGCCCTCTTCGGGCACCGGGGCAAACCGGGCAGACAGCACCGGATAGAGCGCGTTCCAGTTGTGCACCCGGTCGAGCAGCTTGCCGTCGAGCGCGAAGCTGGGCGTGCCGGGTACGGCGAACTCGGCATAATCGGCGCGGTTGTTGTCGATCAGCGTCTGGGCGGCGGCATCATCCATTACGCAGGCGTCGATCTCGCGGCGCGATTGCCCGCGCTCTGCCAGCATGTCCGCCAGGCCCAGCGCGCTTGCCGCGTTCATGCGCGAGGCCTTGTCGCCCTGCATCCAGGTGGCCTGCTGGCTTTGCGGGGCCGCAGTGATCTGGCCCAGCCAGTCGTCCTGCGCCATCATCAGCATCCGGTGCCGGTCCTTGAACCCCGCCGGATCGCCGCATTGGGCCAGCAGGCTGACCGTGAGGTCGATCGCATTGCGGATCACCGGGCGCACCTCGAAAGCGAGCTTGCCCGGTTGCAGCAGCGCGATGTCGAGCGCGGGTTCGCCTTCGCGGGTAAAGTCCGCGCAATGCCCGCAGGTGTAGCTGACGAACTCGATCAACCGCACCTCCGCCCTCGGGTTGCCGATCAGGTGCCCGCGCTCGGTCCGGGCAATGACGGCCTGCCAGTTGCCCGGCTGGAACGTGTCGACGAACGCGCTGTCGGGATTGGACAGGTCTTGCTCGGGCGCGTCCGCCCCGGACTGCGCGCCAAGCGGCGCGGCGAGCGCCAGCGCGGCGGCGGCGAAAGCGAGACGGGAAAGCGGCGAGAACGTCATGACTGATCCTGTTCGGAAGCCTGGGGCGAATGGTCGCCAAGGCTGCGGGCGAGCGATTCGAGCACGGTGCGCAGTTCGGGGTCGCCGATATCGCGCAGGCTGTCACCCAGTTCCAGCGGGATGGGTTTCAGCGACGGAGGGGCCTTGGCCGGGCGTGCGGGCTCGGGCGGAGTGACCGCGCCCTGCCGCAGCTTGACCCGCGCGACCGCCTTGTACCCGAAGAAGCGGTTCACCCGCTCGATGATTTCGGGGACGACCTGGCTGATCAGGGGGGCATGGGCCGGGATCACCACCAGTTGCAGGATGCCTTCGACCTTTTCGCCGGGAGGAAAGCGGATCGCTTCGGGGCTGCACACGCGGGCATGGACCGGGCCGACGATTTCGTGCCAGCGGGTGACGACCGAGCTTTGCACGAAGCCGAAGCGGCGGAACGCGGTGCGGCCGATTTCGGGCATGAGGTCGCCGATCGCGCGTGCGCCGGTGCCGCGCGGGCGGACATAGGGCTTGGTGGTGCCCTTCTTCGATGTGGTCTTGCCGCTTCCCTTCATCCTTGCCGCCATGCCATAGGCGGCGCGTGACTGCCAGCATCTCCGACACACTGCTCGCCTGGTATGATGGCCATGCCCGTGCGCTGCCGTGGCGCAATCCGCCGGGAGCGGCGCTGCCGGACGATCCGGCATGGCCCTACCGCGTGTGGCTGTCCGAGGTGATGCTGCAACAGACCACGGTGGCGGCGGTGAAGCCCTACTTTGCCAGGTTCACCGCAATCTGGCCCACGGTGGAGGCGCTCGCCGCCGCGCCGGAGGATGACGTCATGGCGGCATGGGCAGGGCTGGGCTATTACTCGCGCGCCCGCAATCTGGTGAAATGCGCCCGCGCCGTGGCAGCGCGCGGCGGCTTTCCCGGCACCGAGGCGGAACTGCGCGCGCTGCCGGGGCTGGGCGATTACACCGCCGCCGCCGTCGCCGCGATCGCCTTCGGGCAGCGGGCCGTGGTGGTCGACGCCAATGTCGAGCGGGTGGTAGCGCGCCTGTTCGCGATCCACACCCCGCTGCCGGCTGCACGCAAGGCGATCCGCGCGGCGGCGGGCACGATCACGCCGGAGCGGCGCGCGGGCGATTTTGCGCAAGGCCTGATGGACCTCGGCTCGCAGATCTGCACCATCAGGGCGCCGCGCTGCCTGCTGTGTCCCTTACGCGCGGACTGCGCAGGGTTTGCGCAAGGGGAACCCGAGCGCCTGCCGGTGAAACTGCCCAAGAAAGCCGTCCCCGAACGGCGCGGAACGGCCTTCTGGATCACCCGCGATTCGGGAAGGGAAGTCTGGCTGGTTACCCGGCCGGGACGGGGGATGCTCGGGGGGATGCGCGCGCTGCCCGATGACGGCTGGAGCGCGCAGGGCGATGGATCGGGCGAGGCGCCGATGCCGGGCGAGTGGCGCAGCATGGGGGCGGTGCGGCACGGTTTCACCCATGCGCGGCTGACGCTCGAACTTGCCGGGCACGAGGCCGGGGCCGATCCGCCGGGGGAGGGCGCGTGGTGGCCCATCGCGCAGATCGAGGATGCGGGGCTGGCGACCCTGTTCCTGAAGGCCGCGCGGCTGGCGCTGGGCGAAACCTAGAAGATTCCGCCGCCCAGCATCAGCCGCACCACCGCAATCAGCAGCACGATCAGGCAGAAATTGCGTCCGCCATCCTTCGACGACAACGCGCCGACAATGATCCCGACCACGATCAGCGGCAGGGCCAGCCAATTGGCCCAGCCGAGCAGCGGGATCTGCGCCGGGATGACGATCAGGAGGCTGACAAGGCCGATGATATAGGCGAGCGCGTTGAACATGTGTCTTATATGCATAGGACACCTTGCGATTGCAAGCGCGCTGCGACAAATCGCCCGCTTCGGTTGACCTGCGATAGCCCCCCGGTTGACCCATATCCATTCCCGCCGCAGACAGTCCCGCAAACGCCCTCCGGAGATTCTCGCACCATGCCCCTTCGCACTTTTACCGCCCCTGACCTTACCCGCCGCGCCCTGTTCCGGAGCGGCGCGCTGCTCGCGGGCGGGGCGGCCTTCGCCACGCTGCCGTTCGGACGCGCGGCGCTGGCGATGCATGATGTGTCGGAAAGCTGGCCCAATGTCGCCGCGCTGGCGGATCGTTATGTCAGCGGGCGCAAGGTCGCCAACATGCTGATGACCTTCGGGTCGGGGCAGGAGGACCACGCGCATACCGTCGGCGGTGGCACGCTGTCGCTGGCACGGCCCGCGCCGGTCGATGTCGATTCGCTGTTCCGGATCTACTCGATGACCAAGCCGATCACCGGGATGGCGGCGATGATCCTGATCGACCAGGGCAAGCTGGGGCTGGACCAGCCGGTCAGCGACATCCTGCCCCAATTCCGCGACATGCAGGTGCTGGTCGATCCCGAAGGCGCGCTGGAAGACACCGTCCCGGCCAATCAACCGATCACCATCCGCCAATTGCTCACCCACACCTCGGGGCTGGGTTACCAGATCGTCAGCAAGGGGCCGTTGCAGGCCGCCTATAACGAGGCCGGGCTGGTCGGCGGGCGGGTCAGCCGTGCGCCGATCCCGGGCTTCCCGCCGGTGACCCCTGCACCGGGGCTGGCAGCCTTTGCCGACCGGCTGGCGGAACTGCCGCTGATGTACCAGCCTGCAACCCGGTGGAGCTATTCATGCAGTCTCGACCTGATGGGCCGGGTGATCGAGGTGGTGTCGGGCCAGCCGTTCGAAGCCTTCCTCAAGGCGCGCATCTTCGACCCTTGCGGGATGACCAGCACCTGGATGCAGGTGCCCGAAAGCGAGGCTGCGCGGCTGACCGACAATTACGGGATCGTCGGCGGTAATCCCTTCCCGATCGATCCGGGGCCAAGCTCGACGTTCCTCGATGCCCCGGCGATGCCGGCAGGCGGCGGCGATCTGGTGTCCTCCCCGCGCGATTACGACCGCTTCCTGCGGATGCTGCTGGGCTATGGCAGGCTCGACGGCGAATGGGTGATGAGCGAGGAAGCGGTGCGGGTCGGAACGTCGAACCTGATCCCCGCCAGCGTCGACATGACCGGCAGCTGGATGGAGGGGCAGGGCCACGGCGCGGGCGGTCGCTCGGTCGGGGAAAGCTTCGGCTGGGGCGGGGCGGCGGGCACGCTCGCCAGCGTCGATTTCGGGCTGGACCTGCGCACCACCCTGTTTACCCAATACATGCCGTCCGAAGCCTACCCGATCCGTGACGAGTTCCTGGCCGCGGTCGAGGCTGACATGGCTGCCATGCGCGAGCAGAAGCAGGCGGCCTGATGCACTTGCCGTCGCCTTCGCACGCGCCTGCCATGCCGATTGCCTTTGCGGGTTCGCCGATCGACCGGGCGGACCATATCCGGGCCGATCCGGCGGCGCTCGGCAACCTGATGAACTGGCGCGCGCGGGTGATGAATCTCG
>DAIQNP010000054.1:0-508 GCA_036788335.1 Erythrobacter sp. | reverse complement strand
ACGGGATGCTGCCCGAATTCGACGATGACGGGCGGCTGCTGTGGCACACGCTCGCCGATGTTGCGCCCGATGCGGAGCTGGTGTTTCTGGGGATGCTCGACGACCGTGCGCATTTCGCCCCGGTGCCCGATCAGGGCGGGGCCGGCCCGGCCATGCCGCACGCCTGGCAGGTGATGCAACTGCTCCAGCCGGAGGATCTGGCGATCTATGGCGGGGCGAAAAGCCTGATCGGCTGGCATGCGCGCCACCGTTTCTGCGCCAATTGCGGCGCGCCGACCACACTGGTCAAGGGCGGCTGGCAGCGGCATTGCGATGCCTGCGGCGCGGACCACTTCCCGCGCACCGACCCGGTCACGATCATGCTGGTCGAGCATGAGGACACCTTGCTGCTCGGCCGCCAGCCGCGCTTTCCGCCGCGGATGTATTCGGCGCTGGCGGGTTTTGTCGAACCGGGCGAGACGATCGAGGAAGCGGTGCAACGCGAGATCCACGAGGAAGCCGGCGTGCG
>DAIQNP010000053.1:0-12101 GCA_036788335.1 Erythrobacter sp. | reverse complement strand
GCTGATCTTGAAGCCGGCAAAGGTGCCCGCCAGCTGCCGGGCTTCGTGGTTGAGGTTCTTGGTTGCCGCGTTGGTTTCTTCCACCATCGCCGCGTTTTGCTGGGTCATCTTGTCCATTGCGCCGATCGATGCGTTGACTTCGCGCAAGGCGACGCTCTGTTCGCTGACGGCCTCGGCAATCATGGTGACGGCCTCTGTCACAGCGCCCATGCGGGTGATGATCGTCTGCAGCGCGCCGCCGGTTTCGTTGACCAGGCCGACCCCGGTCCGCACGTGGTGATTGACCGCTTCGACCCGCTTCTTGATCTCGCTCGCGGCATCGGTGGCGCGCATCGACAATGCCCGCACTTCGGAAGCCACCACCGAAAAGCCCTTGCCCGCTTCCCCGGCGCGGGCCGCTTCGACCCCGGCGTTGAGCGCGAGCAGGTTGGTCTGGAAGGCGATGGAGTCGATCATCGACGTGATGTCGGAGATTTCCGCGCTGGCCTTTTCGATCTGGCCCATCGCGGCAATGGCGCGGCCCACCACCTCGCCGCCGGTCTCGGCTTCCGAGCGCACTTCGAGCATCGAGCCGCTGACCCCGATGGCGATGCTGGCGTTCTCCTCGATCTTGGCGGTCAGGCCGTCCATCGTCGAGGATGACAATTGCAGCCGCGAGGCCTGGTCCTCGCTGCGGCTGGCGAGATCGGTCATCGCCTGTTCGATCTCGCCCGATGTCAGCCCGATCGAGCCGATGCTGTCGTTGATCGCCCCCATCGCCTGCGACAGGCGCTCCATCGCTTCGTTGAAATCGTCCGCCAATGCCGCGAATTCGGGCGGCAGGTCGGACAGGCGCACGGTCAGATCGGCATGGGCGACCGATGCGAGATGCGCGCCGACACGCGCCATCGCCTGTTCGCGCCCGGCGATCGAGCGCGCGCGCTCGGTTGCGGCATCGCGGAACACCAGCATCGCCTGCGCCATCGCGCCCAACTCGTCGCTGCGATCCGTCCCCGGAATGTCGATGTCGTTGGAACCCTGCGCCAGGCTGGTGACGGCGCGGGTCAGCTGTGCGATCGGGGTGGCGATCGAGCCGGCCAGCTTGCGCGACAGGATCAGCGCCAGTCCCATCAGGATCGCCGCGCCGATCCCCAGCGCCGCCCACGCCATCGTCATGACATTGGCCTGCCGCTCGCTCTCGGTGGTGATGGCGGCGTTCTGGGCATCGCGCACCTCGCGCAGCGGCAGCACCGCCGCGCTGACCAGCACCCGGTCGCCTGCGGCGCGGATCGCCGCCTGCGCGCCGTCGCGGTTGCCCGCCTTGACCACTGCGACATACTTGTCGCCCCAGTCCTTGCGCCACTTCAGCGTCTCGTCGCGCGACAGGTGGACCAGCTGCTGCAAGGCCGGATCGGTCAGCCGCTGTTCGAGCGCGGCCGAGGTTTTGTCGTAATCGTCGCGGCCTTCGTAGTAGGATTTGAGATAGCCCTGATCGCCGGTCACCAGAAAGCCGCGCAGCTGGCTGTTCTGACGCAGGAGCGCAGTCTCCAGCGTCAGAACATCGGCCAGCACCGCCTGGCTTTCGGTGTTGCGCGCGGTGACGCTGGCGATCAGCGCGAGGCTGATCCCGCAAGCGATCATCACCGCCGCCGCGACCACATTCAGCAGCACGAAGGAAAGGGCGAGACGCCGCGGAATGTTCATTCGGTCGAGCACGGGTTACTGGTCCTTGTCGGATTGCGGACGGATGGCTGGCCGGATTCGGAACGCGTCAGAAGGCATAGCGCAGCGAGGCCGTGACGGTGCGCCCGTTCATGACCTGCGCATTGGCGAGGCCCGAGGCCGGGATGGCCGCCGACTGCAACTGGACGATGGCCAGTTGGTCGAACACGTTGAAGGCGTTGACCGCCAGCGTCAGGCCTTCGGCCGGGCGATATTGCACGAACGGGCTGACCAGCACGTAGCCCGGCTGGACCAGCAGGTTGCCATCCTGCGCAAAGCTTTCGGTGGTCCCGTTGATCACCGCACCGACAGTCGCCTTGCCGAGATCGACCTCGGGCCGGGCGAAGAAGGCGAAATCGGGGATATGGCGCGGGGTGTTGCCGTTGAAGGTCGGGTCGACCTGATCCACGTCGATGCTGGCATCGGTATAGGTCGCCCCGACGGTCAGCGCGAACGGCCCTGTGCGCCATTCGCCTTCGAACTCCACGCCCTTGGCGCTGTAGGTGCGGTCGACCGGGATCACGATCACCTGCCCGCTGGCATCCGCGCCGATCTGGAAATTGCTTTCGTCGGTGGAGGCCCAGAAGCCGGTGGCGAATGCGGTGAGGCTGCCCTTGCGGTATTTGACGCCCGCTTCGGCCTGCTTGACGATCCCGAAGGCGGTCGACGGATCGACCAGCGCGCCCGAGTCCGGGTTGAGCGATCCGGCACCAAGGTTGCGTTCGGCATTGGCCCGTCCGCCGCGGCTGTAGCGGGCGAAGACCGACAAGGGCTCGGCGAAGCGGTAATTCACGCCCGCCGAATAGGACAGGTAGTCGTAATCGTAATCGACCACCGCCGGCTGCGTCAAAGGCAGGATCGCGACGCGGGTTTCGGCAAAGGAAATGGCGCCGTCGCCATCGATGTCGCGCGCCGTTTCGCCGACGCGGCCGTCGCCGAACGAAGCTGAAAAGACATTGCCCGACGCATTGCCGCGATCCCAGCGGACGCTGGCGCCGAGCACCAGTTTGCCCAGCTGCCAGTTGACTGAGCCATAGGGGGCAAGGGTGTCGTAGGTCAGGTCATAGCGGGTGTGATAGGTCGACACCGGCACGGCGAAACCGAAGCCATAGGCGTTGACCCCGCCATCGGTCAGCGGCACGCCGCCCCCGCTGGTCAAGTCGACCGGCGCATTGCGCCCGCCGCCCGCCAGATCGTTGATCGAATTGGCGAAATTCCAGTACATGTCGATCGATTGCGAGGAAGCGTACAGTCCTGCCGTGGTCGTCAGGCGGCCTTCGCCGACGTCCCAGACCCGGCTGGCGCGCAGATCATTGGTGACATTGTCCATCTGGTTGAGCCGCGCGTTGATGCGGATCGAATAGGCCAGCAGCCGCGCATCGGTGATTGCCTGTCCCGCGTTCTCGCCGCCCGCATAGGTCAGCGTTGCGCCCGGACCGCCGAACAATCCGGCCAGCATCGGGGCAGGCAGGGTCAGCATCGGAATGCTTTCGTTGTATTCGCCGCTGATGTCGGCGAAGCGGAAACGGTTGGTCACCGTCCATCCGGCCACATCGAACTGGGCTTCGAGACCGATCGACGAGGTCATTCCGCGCAGGCCGTTGCGGGCATCGAAGCTGGTGGGGTTGTTGTTCTGGTCCACGCCCAGATAGCGCGCTGTCAGCGGCGAATCGTAAGCATCGCGTTGCACCGAATTGCCGGGCAGGTTGCCGATCACCGGGGCATCATTGGTGCCCGACAAGGTGATCGGGAACAGCGCGTAATTGGGCTGCCGGTCGTCCATGAACTTGCCGTAGAGGCGGATATAGCCGCCATCGAATTCGCGGGTGACGTTGGCCTTGATCTGACCGCCGCGAAACCCGTCGAAGCCGATGGCGCGCGGGCCTTCGCCCTGACGGTAGAAACCGCCGACATGGAACCGCCAGCCATCGCCCAGCGGGCTGCCATAGGTAAAGTCGATCCGCTTCAGGTCATGGCCGACGCCCGACGACACCTGCACCTGGCCCCCTTCGGTCGCGCCGGTGCGCGATATGAAGTTGACCACGCCGCCGGGCGAGTTGGACGCGAAGGTCGAGGCCGAACCGCCGCGGATCGCCTGCACCTGGCTCAGCGTGAGATCGGCGCGCAGGAACTGGTCGATCGAAGCGAAGCGAATGTCGCCGAATTCCAGCACCGGCAGGCCGTCTTCCTGCAATTGCAGGAATTTCGAGCCGTCCGCGGCCAGCGGCAAGCCGCGGATCGTGATCGCCGAAAAGCCGTCGATGTCCGATGTTTCGGCGCGGATGCCGGGGATGTTCTGCATGATCCCGGCGATCGAGCTGACCGACAGCTTGACCAGATCGCCTTCGTCGATGACGCTGGCGGAAATCGCGGTGTCGAGCAGGTCGCGGCCCTTGGCGACGCCGGTGGTGAAGGCCTTGCCGCGTGGCGGTGCGGCTTCGTCAGCCTGGACGGTCACGTCGGCATCGGTGCTGGCGGGATTGCGATCGTCTGCCGCTGGTGCTGCCAAGACCGGGACGGCGGCAGTGGTTGCGAGAAGTGCGACAGTCAAGATCGTGGTCTTGCGCATGGGGGAATTTCTCCTGAGGTCAAACCCGTAAAATCGAGGACCTGCCGACTAGGCCGCGACACTTAAGGGTGGTGAGGGTGCCGGCTCGGTGATCGTACGAGGGATCGGGAACCAGGCTGGCATGGCGCTGCCGGGCACCTGCGCATTATCCCCTATCGCAGGCGGAGATTGTCTTGGTTGCCGCCGCTTAAGGCAGGCCGCTGTGATCATCACCGGAAAGCCAGTGACTTGACTCTGCTGTTCAATCCCCACGATCTCGACGTCAGCCCGGCCATGCCCAAGGCCGTGCCGGGGCGGGCCGTTGCGCAGTTGCTGATCGAAGCGCGCAAGGCCGATGCCTTCGACAAGCCGCTGGCCGCCGCGCTGATGCTGAGCCTGTCGCGCGTGCTGCCGCGCGCACGGGCCTTGCACGGCACGATCGCGAACTGGCCCGGCGATCTCGCCTCGGACGGGGTGATCTTCCGGCTCAATGCCGGGCTTCATGCGCTGGCGCTGGCGGGCAAGGCGCCGCAGCTGCTGGGCCTGTACCGGACCGGTAACGGCCCGCAGATCCCGCCCAGCATCGGGCTGGACCGCGCGGTCCTGGCAGCGCTGGTCGATCACGGCGAGGAATTGCTGGCATGGCTGGCGCATCCGACCCAGACCAACGAGGTCGCGCGGGTCGCGGGGTTGGTGGCGGCCCTGCTCGAACTGGGGCGTGCGCAACCGATGGCCTGCGACGTGCTCGAACTGGGCGCGAGCGCGGGGCTGAACCTCAACTTTCCCTATTATTCGTGCCGCCTCGCCGATCGGGAGGCGGGCGCCGCCGACAGTCCGGTGATGCTTGCGCCCAGGTGGCGCGGGCGCGCTGCAGCGGGCGGGGCGCTGACCGTCACCGGAGCGCGCGGCGTCGATCTCCATCCGCTCGATGTCGCCCGGCCGGATCACCGCAGCCGACTCGAAGCCTATGTCTGGCCCGGCGAATACGGGCGCAATGCCCGGCTTGACGCTGCCATCGGGCTGGCGCTGCGGTTTCCCCCGCAGGTCGAACGGGGGCAGGCGGGCGAGTGGCTGGCGCGCGAGTTGGCGGAGCCGCAAGCGCCCGGCGTGCGGCGCGTGGTGTTTCATTCGATGGCCCTGCAATATGCCGATGCCCGCGAACGCGCGGCAATCGATGCCGCGCTGGCCGCTGCCGGCGCGCGCGCGGGCCGCGACACGCCGATCGCGCGGGTCGGGATCGAATGGTGCCGCGATCGCCGGTCGGTCGAATTGCGGGTCACGCAGTGGGATGGCGGTCGGCAGACGGGCGCGCCGGTGGTGGCCGCGCTGTGCCATCCCTATGGCGAATGGCTGGAGTGGCGCGGGTTCGATTAGCCCGGTCCCGCCAGCCGGTTTGACCCATTGTCACGGCCCGCTAGAATGGCGGCATGGACCAACCCCATCCCGCCCCGCGCCGCATCCTCGTTGCCGGGGCCAGCGGGACCATCGGGCGGGCGGTGGTGCGGCAGCTGGTGGGGCAGGGTCACACGGTCACCACCTTGTTGCGACCGGGCGGTTCCGCAAGCGACCTGTCCGAACTGGCCGGAGCGGCGGCGATGCGGGTCGCACTCTCCGACACCGCCGGGCTGGCGCGCACGCTGGCCGATGCCCGCGCCGAGGTGGTGATTTCCTGCATCGCTTCGCGCAGCGGCGCGCCCAAGGATGCCCGGGCGGTGGATTACGACGCCAATTGCGCGCTGCTCGAAGCGGCGAAGGGCGCGGGCGCGCGGCAGTTCATCCTGCTGTCGGCGATCTGCGTGCAAAGGCCGCTGCTCGCTTTCCAGCATGCCAAGCTCGCCTTCGAAGCGCGGCTGGCGGGGAGCGGCATGGCCTATACCATCGTCCGGCCCACCGCCTTCTTCAAGTCGCTGTCGGGTCAGGTGAAGCGGGTCATGGCGGGCAAGCCCTTCCTGATCTTCGGCGACGGCAATCTGACCCGCTGCAAGCCGATCAGCGATGCCGATCTGGCGCGCTTCATCGCGCAATGCATCGCCAATCCGGCCGCCGAGGGCCGCATCCTGCCCATCGGCGGTCCCGGCCCGGCGATCAGCTTGCGCGATCAGGGCATGATGCTGTTCGGCCTGCTCGGGCAGACCCCGCGCTTCCGCTCGATCTCGCCGCGCCTGTTCGGCTATGCCGAGCGGGCGCTGATGCTGGGGGCAGGGGTGTCGGACTGGTGCGCCGAAAAGGCCGAATATGCCCGCATCGCCCGCTATTACGCGACCCAGAGCATGCTGGTGCTCGATCCTGCGACCGGGGAATATTCCGCCGACCTGACGCCCGAGTATGGCAGCGAGACGCTGCAAGACCACTACGAAGGGCTGATTGCGCAGGGCCGGGCGGCTGTGCCAGAGCTTGCGCGTGGGCCGCTCATGGGGGCATGACGCGGCGCAGCAGGGGGGACAGGTGATGGATCGCCGCGAACGACTGACAGCGCGTGCCCGGCTGGGATACCGCGAAGCCTATGGCATCGCCCCGGCGCTGATGGTGGCAGCGCCCGGACGGGTCAATCTGATCGGCGATCATGTCGAAGCCAGCGAAGGCCTTGTCCTGCCCTGCGCCATCGACCGCGATACGGTTGTCGCCGTGGGGCCGGGGGACCGCAACGCGACATCGCCGGTGTTTGAAGCGGTGGCGATCGACATGGGCGGGGCGCGCGACCGGATCGCGCTCGACGCGCCGATCGCGCGGGGTGCGAACCATTGGCAGAACCACGTGCGCGGCGTGCTCCATACGCTCGGCCAGCTCGGTTACCGGGTCAAGCCGGCGCGGATCGCGATTGCCGGGGACATTCCGATGGGGGTGGGGCTGGCCTCGTCGGCTGCGCTCGGGGTGGCGACGGCGCTGGCGGTGTCGGAACATTCGGGCCTCAGCCTCGCCCCGGCCATGCTCGCACAGGTGGCCCATGCGGCGGAGAAGGAATTTGTCGGCGTGCCCGGCGGGATGATCGACCAGATGGCGTCGGCGTGCAGCACGGCGGGCCATGCGCTGCTGCTCGACTGCCGCACATTCCAGCACATGCCGATCCCGCTGCACCGCCGGCTGGCGATCACGGTCATCGATTCGGGCGTCCGCCGCGATCCCGCCAGCAGCGCCTGTAGCCGCCGGCGCGAGGAATGCGCCGCCGCCGCGCAGCATTACGGCGTCAATGCCTTGCGCGATTGCGATCCCGACCGGCTGGAGGCGGAGCGAGGGGCGCTCGGCGACGTGCCTTTTCTCCGTGCCCGCCACGTGGTCAGCGAGATCGGCCGGGTCGAGCCGGTCGCGGTGGCGCTGGCGACCGGCGATGCGGCGGCGCTGGCCGAATGCATGGCCGCCTCGCACCGCTCGCTGCGTGACGATTTCCAGGTGTCCCAGCCGCCCATCGACCGGCTGGTCGAGCTGGTGAGCGAGGCGCTGGGCACCAGCGGCGGGGTGCGGCTGACCGGCGCGGGCTTCGGCGGCTGTCTGGTCGCGGTGTGCGAGCGCGAAGCGACCCCGGCGATCATCGGCGCGCTGGCGCGCTACAACCGCGATGCCGCGATCGCCGCGCAGTCGGACACTTTCCGCGCCAGCAACGGCGCCGCGCCGGTGGCGATCTAGCGCAACCGGCCGGGCCGGGCGGATTTTTGCCGCGCTCTCCCGGAGAGCGGATTTACAGATATAAAAATATCTTTATATGATGCTTCCATCATGGTGATCGAGGATATCTTCAAGGCACTGGCCGATCCGACCCGGCTGCGGATTGCCCGCCTGCTGGGCACGATGGAGCTGGCCGTGGGCGAACTGGCGCAGGTGCTGGGCCAGAGCCAGCCGCGTGTGTCGCGCCATGTCGGGATCCTGTGCGATGCCGGGCTGGCCGAACGCCGCCGCGAAGGCAGCTGGGTGTTCCTGCGCCAGGTCGAGGCGGGCGATGCCGCGAGCGGAGCGATGATCGAGGCGGTGCAGCGCCTGCTGGCCGTCGCCGAGGCATCCGAACTGAGTTTCGCCGCGCTGTGCGAGGGCGATCGGCGCAAGCTGGCCGCGATCCGGCAGGCGCGCGAATCCGCCGCCGAATCCTATTTTGCCCGCCACGCCGGCGAGTGGGACGAATTGCGCGCGCTCCACAGTCCCGATGCCGAGGTCGAGCGCGCCTTGACTGCCGCGCTGGGCGAGGCACCGCTGGGCGCGCTGCTCGATATCGGCACCGGCACCGGGCGGATGGCGGAACTGTTCGCCACCCGCGCGCAGCGGGTCCACGCGCTCGACAAGAACCTCGAAATGCTGCGTGTCGCCCGCGCCAAGCTCCAGCACCTGCCGACTGCGCAGATCGAACTGGTGCAGGGCGATTTCGCCGACTTGCCGTTCCCGCCCGCCAGCTTCGATACGGTGCTGGTCCATCAGGTGCTGCATTTCGCGCAGGACCCCGGCGAAGCGCTGATCGAAGCGGCGCGGGTCACCCGCACCGGCGGCCGCATCGCAATCGTCGATTTCGCCAGCCACGATCACGAGGAACTGCGCACCCGCCACCAGCACGCGCGATTGGGCTTTACCGACCGCCAGATGGCCGAACTGCTGGGCACCGCCGGCTTCACCGCCAGCGAGCCGATCGCGCTGGGCGGCGGCGAACTGGTGGTCAAGATCTGGATCGGCAAACGCCGCGCCGTGCCCGCTCCTTCCCCCCGTACCTCCGCTGCCCTGGAACCCGCCCGATGACCCCGACGCTCGACCAACTCCACGAATTCCGCACTGCGACCGACACCCCGCTGTTTTCCGGCCTGCCCGGCGATGTGGCGGTAAGCTTCGAATTCTTCCCGCCCAAAAGCGCGAAGATGGAAGAACAGCTGTGGGATGCAGTCACGCAATTGCGCCCGCTCGGCCCCAGCTTCGTCTCGGTCACCTACGGCGCGGGCGGATCGACCCGTGAGCGCACCCATGCCACGGTCGCGCGGATCATCGCCGAAGCGGGCCTTCCCGCCGCCGCGCACCTGACCTGTGTCGCGGCATCCAAGGCGGAAATCCGCGAAGTGGCCGAACACTACTGGGAAGCGGGCGTGCGCCATATCGTCGCGCTGCGCGGCGATGCCGGGGAGCCGGGCGCGCCCTTCACCCCGCACCCCGAAGGCTATGCCAGCGCCGCAGAACTGGTCGCCGGGCTGAAGGACATCGCCGATTTCGACATCTCGGTCGCCGCCTATCCCGAAACGCACCCCGATGCCGATTGTCCGCAGACCGATATCGACAATCTGAAGCGCAAGCTGGATGCAGGGGCGAGCCGGGCGATCAGCCAGTTCTTCTTCTCGGCCGACACCTTCTTCGCTTTCCGCGACAAGTGCGCCGCAGCCGGGATCGACGCGCCGATCCTGCCGGGCATCCTGCCGGTGACCAACGTGGCGCAGGCGCGCAAGTTTGCGGGCGCCTGCGGGGCGGCGATCCCGGCGTGGATGGACGGCTTGTTCGAAGGGCTCGATGAAAAGCCCGCCGCGCGCCAGCTGGTCGCCGCGACGCTCGCTGCGGAACTGTGCCGCAGGCTTTATGCAGGCGGGGTGCGCGACCTGCACTTCTACACCCTCAATCGCCCCGAGCTGGCCTATGCGATCTGCCACATGCTCGGCAAGCGGCCTGTTTCGGAGGGGGGACTGTGAGCGCCCGCCAGCAATTCCTCGACGCCGCCGCCAAGCGCGTGCTGATCTTCGACGGCGCGTTCGGGACGCAGATCCAGAACCGCCGCCTGAGCGAGGAAGATTACGCCGGGTCGCTGGGCCTCGCCGCCGATCAGAAGGGCAACAACGACATCCTCGCGCTGACCCGTCCCGACGTGATCGCAGACATCACCCGCGCCTATCTGGAAGCGGGATCGGACGTGGTTTCGACCAACACCTTCTCGGCCAACCGGATCAGCCAGGCCGATTATGCGGCCGAAAGCCTGGTGGCGGATATCAACATCGCCTCGGGCAAGATCGCACGCGGGCTGGCGGACGAATTCGCGGCGAGGGATGGCCGCCCGCGCTTTGTCGCTGGCGCGATCGGGCCGACCAACAAGACCCTCTCCCTCAGCCCCGATGTCGAAGACCCCGGCTACCGCGAGATCGACTTCGATGAACTCGTCGCGGTCTACAAGGATCAGGCCGCCGCGCTGGTCGAAGGCGGGGTCGATTTCATCCTGATCGAGACCGTGTTCGACACGCTCAACGCCAAGGCCGGGGTGATGGCGGTCAAGCAGCTGGAGCGCGATCTTGGGCGGGACGTTCCGGTGATGATCTCGATGACGCTCACCGACCTGTCGGGCCGCAACCTGTCGGGCCACACGGTCGAGGCGTTCTGGTACGCGGTGCGCCATGCCAAGCCGCTGACCATCGGCCTCAATTGCAGCTTCGGCGCGGAGCAATTGCGTCCGCATGTGAAGGTGCTCTCGCAGATCGCCGATACGCTGCTGATGATCTATCCCAATGCGGGCCTGCCCAACGAACTGGGCGAATATGACGAAGCGCCCGAGACGACCGCGGGGCTGGTGGCCGATTGGGCCGATCACGGTCAGGTCAACATCCTTGGCGGGTGCTGCGGATCGACGCCCGATCACATCGCCGCGATCGCGCACGCGGTGGCGAAGTCCGCGCCGCGCGTGGTGCCTTCGCCCGAGCCTGCGATGCGGCTGGCGGGGCTGGAGCCGTTCACGGTCGCGGCCTGATTCCTATCTGAAAGACAAGCAAGTGACCCAACCCTCTTCGTCGCGCTTCATCAATATCGGTGAGCGCACCAACGTCACCGGATCGGCGGCGTTCAAGAAGCTGATCATGGCGGGCGATTACCCCGCCGCGGTCGAAGTCGCGCGCCAGCAGGTCGAAAACGGCGCGCAGGTGATCGACGTCAACATGGACGAAGGGCTGCTCGATGCGGTCCACGCCATGACGACCTTCCTGAAACTGATCGCTGCCGAACCCGACATCGCGCGGGTGCCGGTGATGATCGATTCCTCGAAATTCCATGTGATCGAAGCCGGGCTGAAATGCGTCAGCGGCAAGCCGATCGTCAATTCGATCAGCATGAAGGAGGGCGAGGAACAGTTCCTTGCACACGCCCGCATCTGCATGGATTACGGCGCGGCGGTGGTGGTGATGGCGTTCGACGAGGTCGGGCAGGCCGATACCAAGCAGCGCAAGATCGACATCTGCAAGCGCGCCTATGACCTGCTGGTGGCCGAGGGATTCCCGGCCGAAGACATCATCTTCGATCCCAATATCTTCGCGGTCGCGACGGGAATCGAGG
Source organism: Erythrobacter sp. (assembly GCA_036788335.1). Classification (GTDB taxonomy): domain Bacteria; phylum Pseudomonadota; class Alphaproteobacteria; order Sphingomonadales; family Sphingomonadaceae; genus Erythrobacter. The sequence goes on along the minus strand of DAIQNP010000053.1, from coordinate 589 downwards.
AGCATGACCGCTACGGGCTCGATTTCCTCGAAGCGGTGCGCGCAATCAAGGTACAGTGCCCCCACGCCAAGACCTCGGGCGGGTTGTCCAACCTCTCCTTCAGCTTTCGCGGCAACGAGACCGTGCGCCGGGCGATGCATTCGGTGTTCCTCTACCACGCGATCCCCGCCGGGCTCGACATGGCGATCGTCAATGCGGGGCAACTCGACGTTTACGACCAGATCGACCCGGCGCTGCGGGAGGCGTGCGAGGACGTGATCATGGCGCGGCGGTCGGATGCGACCGAACGGCTGATCGACCTCGCCGAAAGCTACAAGGGCAAGTCGGTCGCCGACGAGAAGGCCGCCGAGGAATGGCGCGGCTGGCCGGTCGAACGCAGATTGGAACATGCCTTGGTCAAGGGCATCGACGCCTATGTCGTCGAGGACACCGAAGAAGCCCGCGCCGCCCGCGCCGCCAATGGCGGCCGCCCGATCGAAGTGATCGAAGGCCCGCTGATGGACGGGATGAACGTGGTCGGCGACCTGTTCGGCAGCGGCAAGATGTTCCTGCCGCAGGTGGTCAAATCCGCGCGCGTGATGAAGAAGGC
>DAIQNP010000052.1:0-12211 GCA_036788335.1 Erythrobacter sp. | reverse complement strand
GACCGCAGCGATGGTGCTGTTCATCATCGCCGCCGCCACCGCCTTCGGGTTCGCGATGGCGCTGCTCGAAGTGCCGCAGCAGATGGGCGAGATGATCGGGTTCATGACCGACAACCCGCTGTTGACCCTGCTGATCATCAATGTGTTGCTGCTGCTGCTCGGCACCTTCATGGACATGGCGCCGCTGATCGTGATCACCACCCCGATCTTCCTGCCGGTGGCGATCGGAGCGGGCGTGGACCCGGTGCATTTCGGCATCATCATGATGCTCAACCTGGGGATCGGGCTGGTCACCCCGCCGGTCGGGTCGGTGCTGTTCGTCGGCTCGGCGGTGGGCAAGATCCCGGTGACGACGCTGGTGCGCACTATCGCGCCGTTCTACCTCACGCTGGTCGCGGCCTTGCTGGTGATCACCTATGTCCCCGCCCTGTCGCTGTGGCTGCCAACGCAGTTCACCGAATAGGTCGCCCGCCCGCCGCGCCATCGTCGCACGGCGGGCGCTGCCATCAGAACTTGTAGCCCAGCTCCACCCCGAAGCGCTGGAGCCCGCCCGGCGAGATGAACGAACCGCCGAATTCCACCGCGGTGATCATCGGCTCGGGTGACGAAATCGATCGTGTTCGACACCGGCAGATCGAGCTGCGTGCCGAGGTTGATCGTGTAGTCCGCGGTATAGGGCGAATTGTTGCTGACGGTCACCTGGCGCGAGGCATTGGCCTTGATCTCGCTCTCGGTCACGTTGGCCGAACCCAATACGCTCCACCCCTCGACGATTCCGGCCGCCAGGTTGAGCTCGGCGCCGTGAACCTCGACCTCGTCGATGTTTGACACCATCACTGACCTTTTCCGGGCAGGTTGCCCGAGTACAGGCTTCAAGGATACGGGCCTGTGGCGGTGCGGGCTTCAGAGAAAAGGAAGGATGGCGAGGAAGATGACAATCCACGCCCCCGCCGAGACCGCGATCAGGAAAGCGGCCTGCACCCGGCGCGGCAGCTTGGCGTCCTTGCGCGATGTCGGATTGTCGAGGCGCGTTTCGGGCTGCTGCGGCGACCCGCCTTCACCCTTTGTGTTCATACCGTCGTCGAAGACCATGCTGTTCGCCATGCGGACCTCTCCTGTCCCGTATGAAAGCCGTTATTCGGCCTTGACCCACTCGGTCCGCACGACTGGTTAATCGCCCTGACTCGATACAACCTAGATTAGCATTAAAATTCAGGGCAACCAGCCTTAATGTGATCTTTTTGCAACTTTCCGCTGCCGCTTTCGTCTCCCAATCCGTTGCACAGGCTGATGAAACTGGTTGGCACCGCACCGGGCGGCTCGGGGCGATGTTGTGAACACGGCAACCGCCGCGGTGGAGAACAGACTGCTGTGGTGTTCGATCTGTCCGTCATCGCTCGCTAACTGTCTTGCCTGTGTCGCACTCGTCCGCCACAGTGCCGACGTTACATTATATTTGGGACCTCGACATGACCCTGCTGACCGCCGACCGCCGCCAGATGATCGCCGCCACCGGCACCGCTTTTGCCGCGCTGGTCGCCAGCGGCTGCATGACCCGCACCGCGCCGACAGCGGGTCCGCGCATCGCGGCGGCGGGTTCCGGTCCGGTGGGCTATGGCCCGCTGCTGCCCGATCCCGCCGGTCTGCTCGATCTGCCGCAGGGCTTTTCCTATCGCATGATCTCGAGCCTGGGCGAGGCGATGGACGATGGCGGCACCGTGCCCGACCGCGCCGACGGCATGGGCTGCTTCGATCTGGGCAACGGCGAAATCGCACTGGTGCGCAACCACGAACTGCAGCCCCAGCATGAAGCGGGCGGACCGATTGCCGCAGGCTTCGGCAAGCGCAACGGCGCCTTCGTGCCCGGCGGCACCACCAACATCGTGCTCGATGCCGCGACGCTCAGCGTGAAGCGCCAGTTCCGCAGCCTTGGCGGCACGATCCGCAACTGTTCGGGCGGAATTACCCCGTGGGGCACCTGGCTGAGCTGCGAGGAAGCGCCGACCGGGCCGGGCCAGCAATATGGCGAGGGGCTGGAACGCAATCACGGCTGGGTGTTCGAAGTCCCGGCCAGCGCGCGCGGGATTGTCGATGCCGTGCCGCTGACCGAGATGGGCCGCTTCAACCACGAAGCCGCCTGCGTCGATCCGGCGACCGGCTACGTCTACCAGACCGAAGACCGCGACGACGGCGTGCTCTACCGCTTCGTGCCCAAGGTGGCTGGCCGGTTGGCGGAAGGTGGCACCTTGCAGGCAATGGTGATCGAAGGCCTCGCCGACACCCGCAACTGGCCCGGCAGCGCCGAAGCAATGCCGGTGGGCCAGCGCTTTGCCGTCAGCTGGGTCGATTGCGACGAGGTCGAAGCCCCCAAGGACGATCTGCGCCAGCGCGCCGCTGCAAAAGGCGCGGCGCTGATCGCGCGCGGCGAAGGCATCCATATGGGCAGGAGCGCGGTCTATATCTGCTCCACCAATGGCGGCGCTGTGCAGCTGGGGCAGATCCTGCGGCTGAACCCCGGCCTCGCCGGCGCGCCCGACACGGTCGAGCTGTTCTTCGAAAGCGCCAGCGCCGATCAGTTCAACTACGGCGACAACCTGACCGTCGGCCCCAACGGCCACCTGATCGTGTGCGAGGATCAATACACCGACGTGGTCGACAACCACCTGCGCGGGATCACGCCGGACGGACGCGCCTATCCCCTTGCGCGGCTGCGGGTCCAGACCGAACCGGCGGGCGGGTGTTTCTCGCCCGATGGCAAGTGGCTGTTCGTCAACGCTTACTCGCCAACGCGAACGCTGGCCATCACCGGCCCGTGGCAGGCCTGATTCACGCTGGCAGCGCCAAGTGCTTGGCGCCGAACACCGCCTGCCAGCTTTCGATCTCGCCCACCACCGCCTCGTCCACCGCATGGACCAGATCGCTGGCGGCGGCATAATCGAGCGCGGCTTCGGTCCCGCTCAGCAGCAGGTCGATCCGCGCTTCGATCTCGGCCAGTTTTTCGGCGGCGATGCGGGAGATGGCCCCGAAGCGTTCGAAATCGCCGAAATAGCGCACCCCGGCGAGGTTCGCGCCGAGCGTCGGGAAGGCCACGCCGAGGAAGGTGAACAGCGGCGACAACTCGCCCGCCCATGCCTTGGGCAGCACGCCCGCGACACCACCCAGCTTGAGCAGGAGGTAGCCCGCCACCGACACCACAGCCAGCGTGAAGCACGCCCCCGCGGCCCGGTCGAGCCGGTGGTGCACCGTCTCCAGCCGCACCGCCTTGCCCTGATGATAGGCGCGCTGCGCCGCGACATGGGGGCGCGCCACCTCCGACAGGCAATGGCGCAGATAGGCGCGCGTCACCCGCACCTGCGGCAGGCCCACTTCGCGCAGGGCATGGCGGGCGAGGTGTTCGGGCCACTCGACCTGCCGCCCCCGCGGCCAGCGCCCGGTCGGGCGGGCCACGCCCAGAAGCAGCAGGCCGGGTGCATGGCGCAGGTATTCGGCGACGCGCCGCATCTCGAACCAGCGCCGGTGCCACCCCAGCCGCACGCCCGCCATCGTGATCGCCAGAATTCCGCCCAGCAGCAACAGCTCAACCGCGGCGAAGGCCCATTTGACCTCGGCCAGGCCCAGCGGCAGGAACACCACCCCGATGATCACCGCCGCCGCCGCCAGCAGGAAATTGACGCACATGCCGCTGCGATAGGCATCGGACAGGCGGCTGGCGATGCCGTCGGCCCAGGCGAACATCGGCAGCACCGCGCCGCGCAGCGCGGGCGCGACCCGGTCGTCTTCGGCCAGCACGTGCTCGGCCGCCGCGATCAGGCCTGACGCGCTGCCCGCTGCGATCCCGGCGGGCGATTCGTAATCGACCCTGAGCGGCGCGAACCAGCTGCGCTTGCCGCCGAACACCTGCTCGATCCGGCGATAAAGACCGAAAGCGGGGCTGCTGCGGGCGCGCCATTTCTCGCGTTCGAGCGCGGCGAGAGTCCAGCCCCCGGCCAGCACCGCCGCGCGGATGATCGCTTCGAGCCGTTCGGTATCGGCCGCCCTCTCGCTGCCGCGCGCGGGCAAGTGGCCCAGCTCCTCGGGCCGGGTGTGGATCGACCATTGGTCAGGCTGCGCGGGATCGATCAGCAGCACCGGCGTCCCCAGCGACAGCGCGGCGGTCACCGTGTGCCCGGTTCCCCCGGCGAGATTGGCGACCTCGCCGTCCCACACCGCGATGACGAGATCGGTGCGCTCGATCATCACCCGTCCGGCCAGTGCCACCCGGTCCGACACCAGCGCATCATAGGTCCGCGCCGCGCCGGGATCGGCCGGTTCGGCCAGCGCCGCCAGCCACGCCGCCTCGACCTCGGCGTCGCGGTCGGCCAGTTCGAACAGGCGTGCGCGGGCGGTGATCGCGCGGATGCCCGCAGCGCGCGTTGCAACATCGGCATCGGCGGCGGGCTCGCCCCGGCACAGCGCAGCGGCGTCGGCGGGGGTCGCCGGGCCAGCGTTGATCGCGAGGTTGAGATCGGCCCCGAACGGCAACGGGGCGACCAGGTCCCACCCCTGCCGCAGCGCGAGATCGGCGGCGACCTGATCGGCCCCGTCGACCAGCAGACTGTGCAGCCGGATGGTGGCACGTTCCCCCGCCAGACCCGCTTCGATCTCCGCAATCCGGGCGAACAACCCGGCCAACGCCGCAGTAATCGCTGACGCATGGGCAGCAAAGGCGGGATTGGTGCTGCGATGTCCGGTAATGCCGAGCGCCAGATGCGGCCGCCACGAGGCTATCGGCAGGGAGGTCATCGGCCCGGTTACTCCTTGCCACTGCGGCATCAGGGCTGTGTGCTTAACCGCTTGGCTTGGCACCTTACAAGAGGCTTGCCGAATTGACCGGCAGCGCGGTGTAAGGCACAGTCATGGTTGGGGGTCAGGGGCGCCCTTGCAGGAGGGGAGCAATGCGCGCGGTTCTCGCGATACTGGGAACGATGCTGGTGGCGGCGGTCAGCCCGGCGGGCGCACAGGAAAGCATCCCCTACGCCTATCCCGAATCCACGGGGCAATGGGTCAGCCAGGACAAGCCCGAGGATCAGCGCCTGCGCGAGGAAGCGGCGGCCGACGCAGCCCAACGCGCCTGTGACGCCGGAGACAGCGCCGCCTGCAGCGCGCTCGGCTGGGCCTATCAAAAGGGGGAAGGCAAGCCGCAGAACCGCCCGGTCGCCGAATTGCTCTACCGCGATGCCTGCAACGCCGGGGTGGGCGAAGGCTGTCTGCGGCTGGGCCAATTGCTGATGACACTGGGCATGGATTTCCCTGCCGATGAGGTGACGCTGGCGCTGGAGCGGGGCTGCCGCTTGGGCGCGCTGGAAGCCTGCAACGAACAGGCCGAGCGGCTGCTGGGAAGGCGGGACGACCGCGCCGCCGTGGCGGCGGGCGAAGCTTTGCTGCGCGAGACTTGCGAACGCCGCGACATTTCGGCCTGCGGTCTGGTTGCCGAACGCGAGCGCAATGCGGCCGAGCAGGCCGAAAGACTGGCGCTGGCCGACCGGCAATGCCGCAGCGGTGACGGCGATGCGTGCCATGAGGCGGCGCGACTGTCGCTTGATTGGGAAGACCGGCCCGGCCCGCTGACGAACGGGTATCGGACGCTGGGATGCGAGGCCGGGAATGCGGCGTCCTGCATCGATCGCGGCCAGACGATGCTGGCCGAAGGCGCGGACCCCGATACACGGGCAGCGGCGCTCGTTTTTTTCGACCGCGCTTGCCGTCTGGCCACTGACACCTGCGATCAGGCCGAACAGGTTCGCGCCGAACCGCGCCTGTCGGCACAGTGCGAAGGCGGGGACTTCGCCGCCTGCCGCGATCTGGGCCTCATGCTGCGGTCCGGCCCGCTCAGGGATTGGCCGCGCGCGCTTGGGCTGCTCGGCAAGGAATGCGAACGCCTCGCTGACGGGATCATTTGCTTCGAAGCGGAGAGATTGCTGCCCGGTACCGCAGAGAACGGCTACAGAGGCGACCCGGCGCGGGCGGAGTTCTACCTTGCCCGGTCCTGCGATACCGGGCTGTATGAAGCTTGCCGACGACTCGTCATTGCGCTGCTCGACGGCTTCTGGCTGCCGCAGGACATGCCGCGTGCGCACGCGCTATTGGCGACGCATTGCAGCACCGACAATGAAGACGCCTGCAAACTGCTTCTGAGCCTCGGCATGGAGGACCCCGCAACGCCCCTGACCCTGGCCGGGGCGGAGTTCGAGCCGCCGTTGAGCCCCGAAGAAGCGGCGCTGCGCCCGCCGGAACCCATCGCCGCCCCGGTTCCCGAGGACGATGAAGCTGTCGATCTGTGCAACAGATCAAGGGTCTTCTTTCGCGGGGTGATCTACGAAGACAGCCTGTGTCCTCCGTTGCGCCGGATGCGGCGGGGCTTTACCGTTCCGCGTGGAACCGCACCCTGGCAGGCGATGATCTGGCAGCGGCAGCCAGGGCAATTGCACTGCGGCGGAACCATCATCGCCACCGGCTGGGTTCTCACCGCCGCGCATTGCTTTTTCGACAAGCAGAACAATCCGGTTCCGACGAGCCGGTTCAGCGTGCGGCTCGGGGTCGACAGCCTCAATGAGGACAACAGCGGCTTCAGTTATCCGATCGTTCAATTCGTGAAGCATCCGAACTTCAAGCCGGGCCGGAAAAGCCACGCGTTCGATATCGCCTTGCTGCAATATGACACGCAGAAGGGTCGTCGCGGGCGAATGGCCTATCCGGCAAGAGCGGTCGAGGTCGATCCGCTGACGCTAGACCAGCGGCCGGTCCGCGCAGGAACGCCGGTGTTCGCGTTCGGCTGGGGGCAGACCGAAGTCAATGCTCCGACCACATCGAGGGCGCTTCAGGGCGCCCGGCTGTTCCTGAACGACGCGGAGGAATGCCGGAAATACACCGGGTTTCGCGGAACGTTGGAAGGGGCGGTGCTGTGCGCGGCCGGACCCAAGGGCGAGCAGGCGTGCGGGGGCGACAGCGGCGGTCCGCTGCTCACCTATGACGAGGGCCAACCCGGGCCGACGTTGATCGGCGTGATCAGTTCCGGGGTGGCCTGCGGCACCGCCGGCATCCCGAGCCGCTATACCCGCGTGGGCAGGGTGCGCGACTGGATTGCCAGGCAAATGGCATTGGCCGGGGCGTCGCTCCCACGCATACGGTAACAATGAAGCCCCGGCCCGCATCGCGGGCCGGGGCCGGATTGCGTGTCTGACAATCGGTTGGCGGACTACTCGGCAGCCGGGCTGATCGGATTGTTGGTGCCGTCGACACCTTCCGCCGCGGCTTCGGCGGCCGCTTCGTCGGTCATCGCTTCGTCGGTCATCGCTTCGTCGGTCATGGTTTCGTCGGTCATGGCCTCGTCAGCCACAGGCTCTTCAGCCGGAGCCATCATCTCGGTTTCGGCCGGAGCCTCTTCCACCGGCGCTTCGCCCTGGCACGCCGCCAGCGCCAGCGCGCCGCCTGCGATCATCGCAACAGTCACAAGCTTCTTCATATGTGTTCCCCTGTGGTGCCCCCTGTGGGCGACGCGAAAACTATCACGAGCCGAGGCGCGAAAGCAATTGGCCAAATCGGGCCTCGCCGCGCAGCGGATCGAGCAGCGGGTCGTTGGGTGCCCACAGCACGCCCGGATCGCTCGCGGCCCACGCCCGGTCAAGCAGGTCGAGCGCCGCGTTCGCCTCGCCGCGCTGGGCCTGGATCTGCGTCTGCTGGTACAGGCTGCCATCATACTCGGCGACCAGCTTCGCCAGCGCCGCATCCGCCGCCGTCGTCTCGCCCAGCCGGTGGGACGCAATCGCGGTGGCCGTAAGCGCGAACACCGGCACCGGCTCCTTTTCTGCTGCTGCCAGGGCTCCTGCCGCATCGCCCTGCATCAGGCGAGCCAGCGCAATCCCGAACTGCGTGCTGGCAAGGCCGGGGTTGATCGCCAGCGCGCGCTCCATCCGTGCGATCACCAGCGGGTAATCGCGCCCGAACAGCGCGATATAGCCCGCCGTCCGGAAGGCTCCTGCGTTGAGCGGATCGAGTTCGAGCACGCGGGCGATCATCTGCGCTGCCTGCGCCTGTTCGGCGCCATAGGCATGGAACAACGCCGCCCCGCGCAGCACATCGGCGTCGCCGGGCGCAAGCTCTTCGGCGGCGCGGTAATGCGGGGCCGCCGCGCCCCGTTTCAGCTGCCCGTGGCTGAGCGCAAATCCCAGCGTCAGATGTCCGCGCGCCAGTTGCGGTTCGATGGCGATCGCCTGTTCTGCGGCGATGATAGCGGCAGCATAAAGCCGCTGCGTTTCGGCCGCATCGCGCGCAGCATTGGCGATCGCGGCGAGCACGGTCGATCGCATCGCATGCGCGGCGGCATAGGCCGGGTCTTCGGCGATTGCGGTATCGAACTGCCGCAGCGCCGCCCGGTTGCTGTCTTCGCCCGATGACAGGTCATACAGCGCAGCCCCGCGCAGGAACGCCTCGTAAGCGGCGACCGACTGTGTCCCGCCGACCTCCTCCTGCACCGCGACCGAGCGGCGGGCTTCGTCTTCCGAGGCAACCTCGGCCACCAGCGAAAGCGCGACGGTCTCGGCAATTTCGGACTGGACTGCGAAGATGTCTTCGGGCGCACGGTCGTAGGTTTCCGCCCAGCGCACCAGCCCGCCATCGATCCGCACCAGCTCCGCCGTGATCCGCACCCGTGTCGTATCGCGCTGGACGCTGCCACGCAGGATATGCGCCACCCCCAGCTTGCGCCCGATGGCGAAATCGTCCTCGCCCTCGAGCGCGGTGGAGGAGGTCGGCGCTGCCACCTTCAGCCGCGGGTTGCGCGCCAGCACCGAACGCAGTTCGCGCGCCAGCCCGTCGGAGAAGTATTTCTTGGCCGCGTCGCCGGTGAGATTGACAAACGGCAGGACCACCATCGAGATCGTCGAGCGGTCGCCTGTGCCGGGAAACCGGGGCAGCCATCCGGCCTGCCATGCGCCCAGCAAGGCTGCGGTGCCGATCACCCCTGCGCCCAGCAGCGCGTTGCGGCGGGTGACGGCGAAGCGCGCCGGGCTCGCTGTCGTATCGGGAGCGGAAGCCGGGCCGGGCGCTAACGGGGGCGCGACCGGGACATCTGCGCCCACGCGGGCGTGCACGGCGACCAGAATTCGCTCGGCATGGGATGCGGTCGGATCGCCGTTCCAGCCGCTGATGTCGAGCAGCTGGAACTGGCGGAAGCCAAGCGGTGCCATCGTTCCGTCGAGCGACAGCGGCACCAGGCAGCCGCGCTCTCGCCCGCGCTGCGCCTCGTCGCGGACCCAGTGCGAATCCACCGACGTGGCAGACCACAGCACCACCACGCAATCCGCGCTTTCCAGCGCGGCTTCCGTGGTCTTGAGGAAGTTCTCGCCCCCTTCGAGCCGCCCGTCCCACCACACGTCGAGCCCCGCAGCGGCCAGCAGGTCGATCACCGGGCGCGCGGCAGCCAGATCGCCGCGCGAATAGCTCAGGAACACGCTGTCGCGGCTGCGCGCCGTACCCTTCTCACCGATGGTGCCTGCCACCCCCATTATCATGCTGCCCCCGTTGAACCCCCTAGCTACATCGAAATGGCGCCTCGCGCCAAGCGCTGGCATGTCAGCACTTGCCCGGTCGGTGGCGATCAGGCTTGACGAGAGAACTAATGCAGATTAACATGATATCATAATTATATCGGTTCGGAGATCCGTCATGGCATTAGGTGATACCCCCGCCCTCAATCGCAGCCGGGAAAATCCGGCAACGACACAAAGCGGTTATGTGATGTTGCTGGCCTCGCTGGTGCTGGTAGTCTTGGCGTTCCTGCTGTTTGTCGCAGGGGTTGGCCCCGAAGAAGAAAACGGGCTGCTTGTCTTCTGCGCCATCCTGCTCGGCTTGGTCGGCATGATGATCCTGACCGGGTTCTACATGATCAATCCCAACGAAGCCGCCGCGATCCAGCTGTTCGGCGCCTACAAGGGCACCGACCGCACCGAAGGCCTGCGATGGGTGCTGCCGTGGTTGGCGCGCAAGAAAATCGCGGTACGCGCCAACAACGTCATCTCGGAAAAGATCAAGGTCAACGATGCGCGCGGCAACCCGATCGAGATGGCCGCGCAAGTCGTCTGGCGCGTGACCGATACGGCGCAGGCTTTGTTCGATGTCGATGATTATCGCGAATTCGTCGACGCCCAGATCGAAGCCGCGGTGCGCTCCATCGGCTCGCGCTATCCCTATGACGATATCGAGCATCTCGAAGTCACCTTGCGCGGCAATCATGAAGAGGTGGCGGTTGAATTGCGCGCCGCGCTGATCGAACGGCTGACCGTGGCCGGGATCACGGTCGACGAATGCGGTCTCACCCACCTTGCCTATGCCCCCGAAATCGCCGGAGCAATGCTGCGCCGCCAGCAGGCCGAAGCGGTGATCGCGGCGCGGCGCAAGCTGGTCGAAGGCGCGGTGTCGATGGTGGAAATGGCGCTCCAGCAGCTCTCCGAGAAGAACGTCGTCGAGCTTGACGATGAACGCCGTGCGACGATGGTGTCGAACCTGATGGTGGTGCTGTGCGGGGAGCGGGAAGCGCAGCCGGTGGTCAATACAGGGTCACTTTACTGATCGGTCATGTCTGCGAAGAAAGCCTTCCCCTTGCGTCTCGACCCGGCGCTGCACGATGCGATCCAGCACATTGCCGATGCCGACCTGCGCAGCGTCAATGCCGAGATCGAGGTGCTTCTGCGTGAGGCGCTGGCGCGGCGCGGGGTGAAGGTGGTACGCAGTAAAACGCCCCGGCGCGGGCGCCCGCCGGCAGCAGTCGATTCCGTTTTGGGGGATGATTAAACGGAAAAGCCGTGTATAATCTTCTGTCCCAACAGAGGCTTGCGCTATTCGGGCGACCTCATGTGATCGAGCAGGTTGCCATGCGCGGTTAACGGCGCAGGCGGCAGGAGAGAATGATGCGTGACAAGGGCAAGCCCTTTGTCCTTTACCGCCGGGGGCCGATGAACTTCACCATCGTGCCGCGCGGGGTCAAGGGCTGGTTGCAGTTCGGCGTGTGGCTGGCGCTGCTGGTGCCGATGATCCTGCGGTTTGCGGATCAGCATGCAAGGGATGATGCCGGGTCGCAATTCTACGCGGCGCTTGGCGTCTTTCTTTTCGGCCTGCTGTTCTGGTCGATTGCCATGATCTGGTGGATGATCGCGCGCGCCGACGTGGTCGATGTCCCGGTGCGGCTGCGCGACAAGCAACGCGGTGCACGCAAGCGGCGGAGGCGAGGCCGGGAGCGCTAGGAACGGGCCTGCCCGATCCGCTTCGGCCTTCGATGATCGCTCGCCCGCTGACCGCTCTGGCCTTGCTTGCCCTTGCGCCCGCGCCGGGACTTGCTTTGCCCCTCAACCGAACCCGTAAACGAAACCGCTTTCGCCCGCCGACACGTCGATCCGCGTCACGGCCTCGCCGTCCATCTGCTTTTCGAGCAGTTGCACCGACATTTCCGGCAGCATGGTGTTGGTCAGGATGTTGTCGATCATCCGCCCCCCCGAATCCCCGTCGGTGCAGCGCGCGACGATGTATTCGATCACGTCATCGCCATAGCTGAAGGCGATCTTGTGATTGCCCTGGATGCGCTTCTTGATCCGGTCGAGCTGGATGCGCACGATCCCACCGAGCATTTCCTTGCTGAGCGGCACATAGGCCAATTGCACCGTGCGCCCGATCAGTGCGGGCGGAAACACCTTGAGCAGTTCGGGCCGCAGCGCGGCGGCCATCGCTTCGGGCGGCGGCGTCAGTTCGGGATCGGACGTCATGTCCATGATCAGATCGGTGCCGCAATTGCTGGTCAGCAGGATCAGGGTGTTCTTGAAATCGATGTACCGCCCCTCGGCATCGTTCATGAAGCCCTTGTCGAACACCTGGAAGAACATCTCGTGCACGTCGGGGTGGGCTTTTTCCACCTCGTCCAGCAGCACCACCGAATAGGGTCGCCGCCGCACCGCTTCGGTCAGCACGCCGCCTTGGCCGTACCCGACATAACCGGCGGGCGCGCCCTTCAATGTGGAGACGGTGTGCGCCTCCTGGAATTCGCTCATGTTGATGGTGATCATCGATTCCTCGCCCGCGAACAGCAGCTCGGACAGGACCACCGCGGTTTCGGTCTTGCCGACGCCCGAAGGGCCGCACAGCATGAACACGCCGACCGGCTTGTTGGGATTGTCGAGCTTGGCGC